>JAJRTT010000106.1 GCA_024278155.1 Bacteroidota bacterium
ATGTACGGGATCATAAATAAGATACTAATATATCCTTCTGCAATATCTTCTGCTCTCCCTGCAAACCTCACAGATTCCCAAATTTTCAAAGCCATTTAAACTTTTTCCTTTCATGTGTTATATTTTAACCTTTAACTCTTAACTTTTACCCCTAACCTTTAATCCCTAACTTTTAACGCATAACCTTTAACCCCAAACCTTTAACCCTAATCCTTTCGTTTAAATTTCCCTTCCTTCCAGGCTTTGATAAATTGTGCCCATGCAAAAGGGTTCAGGATGGTAATGGGTTGGGTCTGTCCTATGTAATATAAGCGGTCGGTTCGTTGCTGCATCGAGTATTTGTAATTCATGCTTCCGTCCATGGGATATTCACGGATGATCTTGCGCAAGTTCTTCATGTCCAGGTTTTTCTTTGCCCTTTCATAATCATCATCGGGGATTTTCGCCGTAAGGAACACTTGTTCAAATTCCTCTCTTGAAGGCCAGGGGTAGATTACGGTTTGGGCTAAAGTTATCGTATCGTTCGACATTACCTGTATCAACGAGTAGCGGTTGCCCGTAATTGTGTCGGGAATAATAAATTCACTCTTTTTATAACCCATTGCCGAAAAGGAAATAGTGTCGTTTACCCTGGCCACAAATGAAAAATACCCATAAAAATCAGCGATGGTGCCGCGCCAGGTGCCTTCGATCATAATGTTGGCATAGGGCACGGGCTTTATGCTATCGGCGGTAACCACGATTCCCGAAAACTGGACAAGGTCTTCTTTTGAATCTTCCTGAGCAAAGAGTATTTTGCCTGAGGAGAAAAACAACAATAATATGACGATAAGCCTGATGCTGTACATTAACTGCAAATATATATTTCTTTATCGAAATGGATGTTGATTAACGGGGTTTTCACCAAATTATTTTCACTTTCTTTCCAAGCATACTGATAAAAAAAATGCTGTTACACAATATGTAACAGCAAAAATATTTTTATGACAAGAAAACCTGATCCTTATAAATACCCTTTGGCTTTAGCGTCCTTCATGGCAGCCGTAATACCCATTTTGTTGATATTGCGGATACCTGATGTGGAAACCTTCAAGGTGATATACCTGTCTTCCTCGGGAATATAAAATTTCTTGGTCTGCAAGTTGGGATAAAACTTCCTTCTTGTTTTGCTATGTGAGTGGGAAACATTGTTCCCGCTTATGACTTTCTTTCCTGTTATCTGGCAAATACGTGACATCTCTTTATATTTTATATCTGTTTTTAAAAAAG
Source organism: Bacteroidota bacterium (assembly GCA_024278155.1). Classification (GTDB taxonomy): domain Bacteria; phylum Bacteroidota; class Bacteroidia; order Bacteroidales; family JAADJA01; genus JAADJA01. The sequence continues at coordinate 1,270 of JAJRTT010000106.1, forward strand.
GAGTGCAAAGAACGGAATATTTTTTTGAATAAGCAAAGGGAATTTTGAAAAATTCTTTTATTGAATCTTCATTGTCGCTTGTTTAACTTTATGCCATATTTTAATCATGCATTTTGCATCTTTTCCCTTTTTCCCAACATATCATAAATCCCGATTTTTTTTGGGAGGCATATCAGTAAAGCTTAAAAATAAATGGTTTCAACTCCAATGGGTTAAGGTAACTGTTGTTTTGGTATATGCTTTGGAAAACCAAAATCCCCATCGAATCATTTAATTTTTTTTAAATGGAGAATCTCCTATTCATTGTCTTGTTTTCTTTCTTTTTTTCCGGGTCGCCGGAAGAAATACCAAGCGAACAAGTTCGTGGCGTGAACCTGGTTTCGCCAATTGAACGTGTGGTCGATGACTGTATTAAGCCAATGAAGGATTTGAACGCCAACTATGTTTCACTATGCCCTTTCGCTTTTATGACCCCCGGTGATCCGAATGTGTATTACAATACCATTGAGAATTATTGGGGCGACCGACCTTCAAATTTAGCATTTTTGACCAAAGAAGCGAAAGATAAAGGACTTAAAGTTCTATTAAAACCCCATTTTTGGGTAACGGGACAAGGTTGGCCCGGTGATTACAACCTTGATGAAAAGGGCTGGAAAGAATGGGAAAATAATTATTCATCCTTCGTGGTGAATATGGCTCGTTTCGCCGATTCCCTGGATATTGAAATGTATTGCATTGGTGTGGAATTTAAAACAGCAGTTAACCTTCGGAAAGGGTTTTGGCCGGAACTGATCAAAGAAGTGAGAAAAAATTACAGGGGTAAGCTGATCTATGCTGCCAACTGGGACAACTACTATAATATCTCGTTTTGGGGCCAACTTGACTACATCGGCATAGATGCTTATTTCCCCCTTCTTAATGAAAAAACCCCGCCAAAAGAACAATTGGTTAAAGTGTGGGGCGAGCAATTAAAGGTCCTTAAAAAGTTTAGTGCTAAATATGAACGACCGGTTTTATTTACCGAATACGGATATCGAAGTATTGACGGTACAGCTTGGAACCAGTGGGAACTTGAATATGTGAACACTGATAAGATGGTGAACCTGGAAGCCCAGGTAAATGCGTATGCGGCTTTTTATGAAGCTGTTTGGGGTGAAGAGTGGTTTGCCGGGGGCTTTCTTTGGAAATGGTACCCGGAATATGAAAATGCCGGTGGAATGGCCGATTCGGATTATACACCCCAGAACAAACCGGTGGAAAAACTGATTAAGCAATGGTATTCAAAATAGAAAACGGAAGTAAAATATTGTTGTTGTCCTTATTGGTGCTCATCATTTTATCGTGTACCAAAGATGTGGTGGGCGATTTTGACAAACCCGGCGCACCATCATCGATTGTACGCTTGTGTGGAGTGAGTTTTGTTGGGCCCGTGAACGAAATCGACGCATCGGGCTTGGATCCCGTGATAAATGCAAATTCAAACTATATATGTTTAATGCCTTTTTCGTTTGGGGAATTTGGGAGCCCGGATTTGCAGTGGGACGTTAACTGGCAATGGTGGGGCGAAAGAAAAGCCGGGATTATCGGGTGCACAAAGCTTGCAAGGGAAAAAGGCTTGAAGGTTTTCATGAAACCGCATATCTGGTTTTTCCATGGGGCTTATACCGGCGATTTTCAGTTGTCTTCAGAAGAGGGCTGGAAACAATGGGAACAAAATTATATGGATTACATCCTGGAATTTGCGGTTCTCGCCGATTCCCTCGATATTGAAGTGTTCAGTATCGGAGTTGAGTTGAAAAACTTTATCCAACAGCGCCCTCAGTTTTGGAGTTTGTTGGCCGATACTGTCCGTAGTGTTTACAAAGGGCAAATGACCTATTCGGGCAATTGGGACAATTACCATAACATCCCCTTCTGGGATAAAATGGATTATATAGGCATCAATTCTTACTTCCCCCTTTCAGACAAAAAGACCCCAACGCTCGAAGATTTGCTGAATGGCTGGGAAGAGCATTATCAGGGAATAAAAGATTATCGGGAAGGATTTGGTATTCCGGTAATATTTACCGAATATGGTTATAAAAGTATCGACTATCTTGCCGATGAACCCTGGAACCCCGACAACAGCGGAGAGGTCAATCTTAAAGCACAGAAAATAGCTTATGAGGCCATTTATGAAAGGTTTTGGAACGAAGAATGGTTTGCCGGGGGCTTTTTGTGGAAATGGTACGATTACCATGAATCGGCAGGCGGTGCGAACAATAAGAATTACACACCTCAGAATAAACCGGCCGAAGATGCAATAAGAAATGCTTATCAAAAGTAGGAATAGAGATGTAAGGTTTATAGTAAATGGCGACTTATAAGATGTGTTGAACAAGATTTTCCGGTTGATACACTTTGTAATTCAATGGTAACTGATCAGAATGGCTTTGACAACAGTAAAACTTAACTTTAGCGTGATGAGAAAAATAAAAGTAATTGTTTTAATTGTAGGCCTCTTATTTGGCATGGACAATATTGAATATGTGATTGCCGGAACAGGCCATGTTGACCACACAGCCTGGAGCATACTGCTCCGGAAATATGTGAGCACAGATGGTGTAGTAAACTATCGGGAGATGAAAAAAGAAGAAGATGTTTTAAATGCCTATATCGAGAAACTTGGCAAGGATACCCCGGAAAAAACATGGGGCGAAAATGAAAAACTGACCTATTGGATAAACCTTTACAACGCTTCCACGGTTTCATTGATATTGAAGAACTATCCCTTGAAAAGTATCCGGGAAATCGACAAGCCCTGGGATATTGTTTTTGTGAAAGCAGGGGATAAGGAATACTCCCTCAACGATATTGAACACGAAATTATCCGCAAGGAATTTGATGAACCCCGAATCCATTTTGCTTTGGTGTGTGCCGCCAAATCCTGCCCCCCATTGTTGAATGAGGCCTATAATGCTGACAAACTTAATGCGCAATTACATCAGCAAGGGGTGAAGTTTATCAATAACCCAAAGAAAAACGAAATTGCTGTGGACAATATCAAAGTTTCAAAATTGTTTGATTGGTACAAAGGTGATTTTACAAAAAAGGTAGCCTGATCGATTTCCTGAACGGTTTTGCAAAAACGAAAATTTCAGCAGATGCCAAAATCGGTTTTATGGATTATGATTGGAGTTTGAACGAAGAATGAAATTGTTGAGCAAATGGACATCTGCAAGTTTGTTTTAGGTTCTGGGAATTGATAGTAATTGGTAAATGGATTCGGCATTCATTTGAATTGGAAAAAATGATAAAGGCCTGGTTCGTTTGCACATTGCTGATATTTGCTGCTTCCCGGCTTTGTGCCCAAACAGTGGTCATCAACGAAATCATGTCGTCCAATATGGTGAGCATTACGGATGAAGATGGCGATTTTGAAGACTGGGTCGAATTGTACAACCCAAGTTCATAGGCCTTCAGGATTTCTTTCATATTGAAAATGTGGATATTTATTGCGGTTCGCTCTCTTTTATTGATAGCATCCCTAAGTCTGAGCGTGTCAAGGTTTATCCAAATCCGGCCCGGGATGAAATCCATATTTCGTATTATTCTGAAATTGAGACAAACTTAAGTGTTAAGATCGTAAACCAGAACGGGCAGATTGTTTTAAGCCGATCTTATAATTTACCGGAGGACCAGGATGAATTTTCTTTGAACTTATCTCAAGTTCGCAATGGTCTTTGCGTTATAGAGATAAAAACGGCTTATAGTATTTCCCACAGAAAGATTTTAGTAAATAAAAACTAAAACAATATATAGATCATATTGCTTCATTACCTTTGCGGAATAATTAAG
>JAJRTT010000107.1 GCA_024278155.1 Bacteroidota bacterium
CTCCAATTGATGTTTTGACCGATAATGAGTTTACCAAGGGCATCATCCATTGTTAGCCCACCCAAAACATCCACATTATTTGTAACGGTCAACCAAGTGTCATTGATCGTTAGATTTGCCCCGGGCTGAACATTTAAGCTGTTGCAGTATTCTGCTGTGCCTCCAACTAATGGGCTATAAGGAGTTCCGGCTGGTATAATTACATCAACAGTATTATCTGGCACAACAAGGTTATCCCAGTTACGGTAATCCGACCATTGGGTTGAATAGCTTCCTGTCCATAAACCAGGGGTGAATCCTGTCCAGTCAATTCGGTTATAGTTATCGTTTTCAAAAGCAGGGCCGGCATAATAGCCGTATGCATTGGTGAACAACAATGTACCAAGATCAACGTCCTTTGTAACGTTATGCTCTCCCTCAAAACTAGCGAAGTTAAAATACACACTGTCGATTGTTAAGTTTTGATTGTTGTTGATGGTAAGGCATGAATTCGGAGGGGAGTAATACCAATCTCTAGTAGTAAATTCACAATTATTCAGTGGGAAAAGAGGGTCTATAAATCCATCATTGTCAATAAATAGTCCCTTTCCCATCAAGTCCATAAATGTAGTATGTTCGGCACTAATGAATCCACCATTGTCAACAATAATATTAGTATTCCATCCATTGGAACAAGAAATTAAAACCTTCGACGAGCTTGTGCCAATTGCGTGTATTTCCCCACCATTAACATGTAAAGTGTCAGTATCACCTATTCTAATATTTGATCCGGCAGTAGCATTAAGAATTCCGCCTGGATTTATTTCAATACTACCGATAGCGATGAGTGTATCACCATTTAAATCAAGCGTTCCTGAATTTATGGTTACACGGCTCCAACTTCCCATACTTTTCATGGTGGTCAAAAGGTTTAATGTCCCTCCTTTTGCCTTAGCAGAATTGTTCGAAGGCATGGCAGAATCATCAGTACTTTCAGTTATTGATTTATTTGATTTTGCTGATTTATCAATAATTACTTCGGAAAAGAAACCATCAAAGAAATCATCGTTGTTCCATGTGAATGATTGATTTACAGGTCCAGCAAAAACAACTGTATTATGAGTGTATGGGCCTGAAAGCCAGGCTCCGGATGCTTCAACTGTAAAATCACCATAAAATGTATGCGTTAACCCCGCTACAGTTCCACTCCAGCTTCCGTTTTGGATTGTGAAATTTCCGGTTACCTCAGTGTTATCATTTGATTTGAGCGTATCAGAAGAATTATCAATTATTAAATTAGTAAATCCTTCATAAGGTGCATTGGTCGTTAAAATTTGTTGGCCGGCCCCATTAAATGTAACTGTTGAACCGCCATCCGGATAAAAACCTTTGGTGCTTGAATTTGCAATATTATTATTTGTCCAATTTCCCCCAATAAATAAGTTCTTGCCAAATGATGGTGGTACAAACAAAGCATCTGTGGCAATCGTTAAATTCCCGTTCACATCCAATGTTGCTGCAGGAGCACGAAAGTTCCCACCAATAACATCCATGTTGTTTAAAGTTGTTACTGATAAATCAGAACCTATCCAGGTTTCCCAGGGGGCAGTTTTATCGCAAACAAGATTATAGAATGTTTCGTCTGTAAAAATTTGTGAATACCCATTATCAATAAATGTTACCGTGCTTTCTTCTTCCAAAAAACCCGCATCCCCAACATTGTTTGTCCAGTTGCCACCGACTTCCATAGTAAATGTAGGTACAAGATAATGTTTGAAAATACCTGAATTGATCGTAAAGTCGTTTTTAATCACAATATCATTAAAGGATAATTCCGTATACCAACCAAAGTCTTTATTTATTACCAGGTTGTGAAAATGGTTCGAACCAATCATACTTAATGAAACATGACCAATCCCGAAAAACTCCACCGTACCCCCGGTTGGTTGCCATATATTTGTATCGAGTAAAGTAAAATCACCTGATAACCTGATGGTTCCCCCATTTATGTTAATATTTGCAGTGGGATGAATATTAATTTCAGAATGCACTTCAAACAATCCGTTATCAGACATTTCGAGTGAGCCGTGTATGGGTGTCGAGGTGGTATTGTTATCAGTTATTAAGCTTCCGTTAGTATTGATAATTAATTCACCGGTTGAAGCTATCTGAAAATTATTATGAAAAAATGCATCTCCTTTAACTGTTAATTCGCCATTGAGAATAAATTCAGAGTTATTTGTAATACTTGTTCCCACTTGTAAGTACATCCGAGCTGTATTAACTATATCAAATGTCCCTTCAACAATTAAATCACCAAGAATAGGATGGAAGTAATCTCCGGCGCCAATGGTCATGTTGCCAGTTACTTTAACTGATCCATTGACGAATAACTGACCTCCGGTCTTATCGCTTATCACTGTCCCATACTCAGCATCCGCATCATAACAGTGCATCATTTGGTCAGTAGTTCCAATAAACGTCACGGTATTTATCCCACCAATTTGTGCATTGGTGCCATCCTGAAAAAACCAGTCGCGGTCAACATTTAAAAATCCCATAGTAACATTATCTGTTGAGCCGGGATACCAGTAAAAATCCCGCATATTGATCTCATCCCAGAAACTTGTCATTTGCAGGTTGCCCATTACTATCATTTCTCCGGCCAACGTTATGGCAAAATTATCGGGATTAAAGGTTCCAGAGTAAACAACCATATGATTCATGTTGATATCTGCATAAGGTGTTACCACATCACCTATTACTTTTGGGGATTTTTGCGATCCATCCCTGGGTTGTTTAACGATTTGGGAATTGGTTTGACCGGAAGAATTGTTTGTGAAATATCCTGTATCAATTACCGGGGAAGGCAAACCTTCTTCCGGTTTTGAAGAAAAGTAATCGGGAATGGCATTGCCCGAATAGTTTGTTTTTACTGTTGTTTTTGCAATATCCAGTTGGTTTATGGAACCTGCATCAAGACGGATGTATGCGTTTTCGGTACCGTACATGGTGAAAATACTGGCTGCAGGGGTAAAACCGGACCTTAACAAACGGAGGTTACCTGTTGTTTTAATGTTTCCCCCTGTTATATTTTCTGTTAATGACCCCGAAGCCAGTACATAGATACCCGTCTCTTTAAAATCGAGGATACCCCCTGCCATTGTTATTGAGGAACCGGCACTACCGTAAGGCCAGTAGCTGTCGTCAATGCCGCCATAAATATTCATGGTTCC
>JAJRTT010000011.1 GCA_024278155.1 Bacteroidota bacterium
AGGGATTTATTTAAAAGAATACGACATCCGCACAACCCTGGAGGAGATGTCGTACAATATCCATAATTGATATCTCGCTTGGTTTTGGCAGCCAGCTTTAAGTATGAAAGTCAAAACATTTTGGCCAATTAATATCTATGCCTTGTCCTGAAATAAGTTTACAATATGCGTATATCCTCTCAATCAAGCTCAATATAAGGCACTTCAGCTTTGTTAAGTTCTTTGTTCAAAACCGCAATTTGATCCTTCACATTGTCCCAGTTTTCAAATTGCATGAAAATTTCCTTTTCAAATTCTGCCTTTACAGCATACAGTTGCTCAGTGGGTTTATTGAAACCAACATTTGCAAGGCTCCCCACATGTACGTATTTATTGTTCAGCCGGATGGGAAAATTCAAGGGATCCTGTGGGCTCCGGTTTTTGGTCTGGTATAAACTTTCTTCTATGGTTTTTCCCTTCTCAATCAACGAATCTATTTTTGCAATAAACAAGGTATCGGAGGTAAGGTCTTTAACCCCTTTTAGTTTTTTGTTCACTTTTCGGATGTCAAGAATAACCGTATTCATCTGATCCATGTTTACCCGGATATCAGTTAAAAAATCATATTGTGCCTGAACATCATCCTTTCCGACCGTAACCCGTGGATCTATATTGATTTCAAGTGGTGTAGTTAATGTATCGTTATTCACTATTAACTGGACTTGATAATCCCCCGGGACCACACGTGGGCCTTGTTGGAACGCCCCCCACAGAATCATCCCTTTCACTTTCTTTATGCCTTCGGTGCGCAGGTCCCAGATAAAGCGGTTGGCCCCTTCTTTGGGTATCCATCCGTAATCTTTTCTTTCGGAACGACTGGAGTACGAAACAAGCTGATAACCAGCATTGTCCAAAAAACGTAGGCTGTAGGTATTGTTTACCGTATCCACCTTTTTGAGGTAATAGTTAATAATGGCACCGCTGGGATGGTTTTCGCCTTTTGTCCTTGATTTACCTCCATGCCATCCATCCATGAGCCAGGTAGGTTTGGGTCGAAAAAGATACATTTCCTTTTCCCAGTCAGTTTCTATTTCATATAAAGGGCTAAGGTCATCCATAATCCAGATACTCCGCCCCTGTGTCCCGGCAATCAAATGCCTGTCCTTAACACGTAAATCGGTAATAGGTACAATTGGAAGGTTATTCTGGAATTCCTGCCAGTTTTTACCATTATTGAATGAAATATATAATCCATATTCCGTCCCGGCATACAACAAACCTTCCCGATTTTTATCTGCCCGGATTACCCTTGTAAAATGAAGCCGGTCAATTCCTTTGTCGATCCGTTCCCATGTTTGGCCATAATCCCCGGTATAATATAAATAGGGATCATAGTCGCCCCATCTGTACCGTGTGGCCGCAACATAAAGCCCTCCCGCATGAAAGGGGTCGGCTTCCAAGCTGTTTATTTGCGTGAATTCCGGCAAATCCCCCGGAGTTATATTTGTCCAGTTTTCGCCACTATCACGGGTAATATAAATAAGCCCGTCATCGCTGCCCGTCCAGATCACACCTTCTTCAAATAAAGATGTGGCAGCTGAGAAAATTGTACAATAATACTCCACGGCCGTATTATCCTTGGTAATTTCACCTCCGGAAGGACCTTGCTTGGTCGTATCATTGGTAGTTAGGTCAGGACTTATGGTTTTCCAGCTCCGTCCCTTATCCGTACTCAAATGTACGTGATTGCTAAATGTGTATAACTTAGACGGATCATGAGGAGAAATAAAAATGGGGTAATTCCATTGAAAGCGGTATTTCATATTCTCAACACCATGCCCGAGCGGATTATCCGGCCACACATTAGTTGCTTGCTTTTCATTCGTTTTATGGTTTAATCTCATCATAAAACCACCATACTCACCACCATACACAGTTTCATTGTCTTCTTCAATTGCATGATGCCCGGCTTCTCCTCCAGCCGTTCTTTCCCAATCGCTTTCCGTTATGAAAGCCCCTTGTGAGCGATGGGAAATACGGATGGAACTATTGTCCTGTTGGGCACCATAAATCCGAAAGGGAAAATGATTATCGGTATTGATCCTGTAGAACTGGGCCGTTGGTTGATTAAAATAGGAAGTCCAGTTTTCGCCACCATCAAAACTGATCTGTGCCCCCCCGTCATCGGCAATGATCATGCGTTTGGAATCGTTCGGGTCTATCCAAAGATCGTGATGGTCGCCATGTGGTGCGGCCTTTTTCTTGAATGTTTTTCCTCCATCTTTCGAAGAATGATAACGGACATTCATCACATATAGGTTATCTTCGTCTTTTGGGTCGGCATAAATTCGTGAATAGTACCATGCCCGTTGACGGATTGAACGCTGGTTATTCACAAGCATCCAGTTTTCGCCTCCATCTTCCGAACGGTAGAGGCCGCCATTTGGTTCGTTCTCCACAATAGCCCAAACCCTGTCAGGATTTACAGGCGAAACAGTTATGCCGATTATGCCGAGGAGACCCGAAGGGAATCCCGGCTTCTTTGATAGCTCGGTCCACGTCTTTCCTTCATCGGTTGATTTCCATAATTTGGAACCTTCTCCCCCACTGCTAAAGGAATAGGGAGTTCGTCTGAATGTCCAGGTCGAAGCATAAACAACCCTTGGGTTGGAGGGGTCAAGGATCAAATCTATTGCGCCACTACCTGAATCCACAAATAGGATTTTAGTCCATGTTGCCCCTCCGTCAGTTGATTTATATACGCCCCTGGATTCCGTATCCTTAAAAAGATCGCCCATGGCCGCCACATAGAGGATATCGGGGTTATCGGGATGGATACGGATACGGCCAATATGCCTTGTTTCCTTCAGTCCCATATCCGTCCAGGTTTTACCTGCATCGTTGGATTTCCATATGCCATAACCCGAAGAAACATTTCCCCTGACCGTCTCTTCTCCCTGTCCGGCGTAAATCACATTGTTATCAGAATTACTCACCGCCACAGAACCAATTGAGCATCCAAAGAAACCATCCGAAATGTTCTCCCAGCTATTTCCCGCATCCGTTGTACGCCAAACACCTCCACCCGATGAACCAAAATAAAACAGGTTTGGTTTTCCGGGGACACCGGTGACCGTTGAGGATCTTCCTCCCCTAAATGGCCCGATATTCCGCCATGTCAGCGATTTGAAATAGACAGGGTTTACCGTATCAACGCCAATGTCCTTTTTCTGTGCAAAAATATCTGTATTAATAATCAAGACAGGAATCAATAATAGGATAATAGTTTTTTTCATAAGAAGTAGATTAGAGTGTCGTAAACAATGAATTACAGCATAGCTTTAATAAATATCATTTCCAAGAAATCCATATTTATTGAATTGAAACAAGCATAATCCTAAGTTGTTCTTAAATTACTTGCAGTTGCCTAATAATTAGCAACTTCAAATAGTATATTTGTAAAGCAATATCATACAATGTTAATATGACAATTTAAGCGGTTTGAAAGTTTAAATTATGAGTAATTAATACCTTGGAGTTTTCAGATCGGGATAAGAGTTTCAGTCAGGTTCATATTGACTCAAAATAATTGTCTGTATAGCAAACCCAACACGGTTCAACACCAATATTGATTTCAGATACTTTCTGCTGTAATTTAGACACAGTCTAAAAAAACCTGCCAAATGCCCACCATTGTTAATTATTTAACAATACGGCAATTTGGATTCATTCTAAATTCATTTTTTAGTTTGCACATCTCAAAAAAAACAACCTATTTTGCAGTTGTTAATTAATTAACAACTGAATTATTCACTTCATAAAAGTAAAAAACATATGAGTTCACATGTTCAAAACATCATTGAAAAGTATGGGAAAGACGCTACCCGTCTGATGGACATCCTTCATGAAGCACAAGCTGAAGAAGGTTTTATATCGGATGAAGTTGTCGAAGAAATTGCTGCCCAACTGAACATCTCAAAGGTTGATGTGGAGCAAACCCTTACGTTCTACCATTTTTTCAGTAAAAAACCGCTTGGCAAATATACCATCTATTTAAATAATAGCCTGGTAAGCCACATGATGGGCCGTGAAGAAGTCGCTCATGCTTTTGAAAAAGTTACAGGGACCAAATTCGGATCCGTTTCAGAGGACGGCCAATTTGGCCTGTACAATACATCATGTATTGGGATGAACGATCAGGAACCGGCTGCGATAATCAATGGAATTGTGTTCCCAAAAATGACAACCTACCGGGTAAAAGAAATCATACGTGCATTCAGGGCCGGTGAGTCTGTTACCGATATGATCAATAGCCTCGGTGGCGGTCACAACCAATCAGACCTTGTTCATTCCATGGTCACCAATAACCTGAACCGCAGGGGCGCTGTTATTTTTTCTGAATTCGACCCCGGCAAAACCCTAAAAAAAATCAACTCGGTTTCCCCCAAAGAATTGATTGACGAAGTTAAAAAATCAAACCTTCGCGGACGGGGTGGCGCAGGTTTCCCCACTGGACTTAAATGGGAATTTTGCACCAAAACGCCATGAGAAAGATATGTCCTTTGCAATGCTGACGAAGGCGAACCAGGGACTTTTAAAGATCGTGTGATACTTACAGAAAGACCACAAATGGTTTTTGAGGGGATGGCCCTGGCCGGATATGCAACCGGTGCAAAACTTGGCATCCTATATCTCCGCGAGGAATACCGATACCTTGAAAAACAGTTGGAAACAGTTCTTCTCGGAATGAGGGGAAAAGGCCTGCTTGGGAGAAACATTGCCGGAAAAGAAGGATTTGATTACGACATCCGTATCCAGTTTGGTGCCGGAGCTTATGTTTGCGGTGAAGAATCTGCCTTGATAGAATCATGTGAAGGAAAACGTGGCGAACCAAGAAACCGCCCACCCTTCCCTGTTCAGGTCGGGTATTTGGACAAACCAACGGTAATCAACAATGTGGAGTCGCTTTGTTCGGTCGTTAAAATCCTTGAAAAAGGTGCGGAATGGTATAAATCAATGGGAACGAAAGAAACCTCAGGGACCAAGCTCCTAAGTATTTCAGGCGATGTCAGGTATCCGGGTGTATTTGAAGTAGAATGGGGAATCACAGTCCAGGAAGCCCTGGAAATGTCAGGGGCCATGAACGTGAAAGCTGTTCAGGTCGGCGGCCCTTCGGGAAGGTTGATCGGCCCCAATGAATTCCATCGGACAATCTGCTATGAAGACCTTCCAACCGGGGGAGCTTTTATCGTAATAGGTGAAGGAAGGAAAATCCTTGATGTAGTGAAAAACTTCATGGACTTTTTCATTGATGAATCTTGTGGATCGTGTGCCCCTTGCAGGTACTTGACTGTTATCCTGAGAAATAAGCTCAACAAAATAATGGAAGGAAAAGGTGTTGCAAGCGATCTTGACGACCTTGTAAACTGGGGCAAACAAATGAAAATTGCCAACCGTTGCGGACTTGGCCAATCGGCTGCCAACCCCATCCTGAGCAGTATAGAAAACTTCAGGTACGAGTATGAGGCCAAGATTGAAAAAGGAAAAGATTTTGACACCCGCTTTGACCTGAATAAAGCAATTCAGGAATCAAGCAGGGCTGTTGGGCGTTTTCCACAGGCTTAACTTATAGGTATAACAAGTATTGAAGGCATTTAAATGCAAGATTGACACAATGCGAAAATGCGGGAATAAATATTCGGAATTAAGTTTAACTCATTACGGCATTGAAACATTTTTAAAGGCAATGAAACCCATACCTTATATGATAACAAAAACGCAAATATTAAATAATTTAACTCAAGTAAAATGAGCGAAAAAATAAAATTCAC
>JAJRTT010000108.1 GCA_024278155.1 Bacteroidota bacterium
AAAGGTTTTGTGAAAAAGAAGCAGAGGGAAATTGCAATACCGAAGAGCCGTCAAGGCCCACAACCGAACCATCGTTCAATAGAAATGCGGCTTGTGTTGCAATTGTCGTCGCAGATGTCGCTGTCCCTGCATTTGCGGCGTCCCGAAGTTCAATTAAAACCCAGTCAACTATATTGGCATTGGGGATGGAGACGACATTTTCGGTGCCGCCATAAATCCACGGCGGGGTATTGTAAGGTTGTGATAAAGGGATCAGTCCTCCTGAATTAAGCCCGGTTGTCATTTGCGGACCGGAATATGGGCCTTCGAGATAAACGAGCAGGTCGAGGTCGATCCCGTGGATAGTAACAGAAACCGGCTGTTGGAAACCTTGTGTTAAAATGACTGCTCCGTTTGAATAGGTTTCTGTGGCGATTTCGCCGAGTGTCCAGCTTATGCTCAGGTTCCCGTTTTCATAATAATCCCCTGCCGAAGCTACCACTTCCGGGGAAACCGATTGGGCCGATATGGTCAATGAAATAAGCATTACCGTTAGAATCGTAATTGTTTTTTTCATTTTCTTATGGTTTTTAATGTTTGTGTGAAGTTTTAATAATGTAAAAATAGATAATATTTGAATAAATTCAATTCATTTTATTGTTCATTCTTGATGGAAACCAAATTGTAATTCGACTATCTCATTTGTTCTTTATTTGAATAAAACGTCATTGCGAGGAGGAACGACGGAGCAATCTGTCTTTAAATCATGCAGATTGCTTCGGCAAACACCCCCACCTATCCTCCCTTATTGCATCGCATTGACGTTTTCATGGTTTATTTGTTTGTTTATTTGTTTGTTCCAATTTCTCGATACGTAACTGTAATTCTTCAATAACAGACTGTTGTTTTTCGATAATTGCTTGTTGCTCCTGCATCCCTTTTACCAAAGGCACAACAAATTGTGCGTAACTGATGCTGTACATGCCTAAATCGTCTTTGGCTTTGCGCACCCCGCTAAAGCTATAGCCTGCACTTTTTGCAGCTTCTTCTACTTCCTGGGCTATAAATCCAGTCATTTCCAAGTTTTCTATATCATATTTCCCAGGCCAGTCTCCTTCTTCTTTTCCTTTTCCGTCTCTTTTTATCATTTCGTTTTGTTTGTGTATATCCAAATTGTAAGTTACCGGACGTAAATTTTTAATAAAATCCAATCCTGCTACATTTTCTTTTATATCGGTTTTGATACGCCTGTCGCTATAAGTGCTCCATGTTACCTGACCACCTATCCACGACACACTTGAATTTCCCATCTCTATACGGTTGCTGACATTGCTTATTGCTCCAGAATTATATCCCAAGCAAGTAGTGTTATAAATATTATTGTATGTGAAATATGCATTATGACCATTGGCGGTATTATAGTTTCCTGTGGTGTTGTAATATAAGGCACCAACTCCATTGGCGGTATTATAGCCTCCTGTGGTGTTGTAATATAAGGCACTAGTTCCATTGGCGGTATTATAGCCTCCTGTGGTGTTGTAATATAAGGCACTAGCTCCATTGGCGGTATTATAGTTTCCTGTTGTATTAGAATAAAGCGAAAAAGTGCCATTTGCAGTATTTAAATTTCCTGTTGTGTTAAAATAAAGTGAATTAGAGCCACTTGCAGTATTATAATATCCGCTTGCATTTTTATAAAGTGCGGCAAAACCGGTAGCTGTATTTTTATCGCCTGTATTATAATAAAGGGCTTTATAACCAAGGGATACATTTTCGCTTCCTGTTGTATTAAGAAAAGCACTTTTATATCCGAGGGAAGTGTTTTTTTCGCCTTCTGTGTTTGCATATCCGCACCTGTCGCCTATAAATGTATTTACCATACCGGTAGTATTGCTATATCCGCTTTCATTACCAATAAATGTGTTGGCTGCCCCATCGGTATTATTGTACCCACTTTCATATCCAATAAATACATTACTATATCCCTCGGTATTGGAATATCCGCTTTGAAAGCCGAGAAATGAATTTATGTAGCCTGTTGTGTTGCTGTACCCACTTTCGTTTCCAATAAATACATTGCTATATCCCTCGGTATTGGAATATCCGCTTTGAAAGCCGAGAAATGAATTTATGTAGCCTGTTGTGTTGCTGTACCCACTTTCGTTTCCAATAAATACATTTTTGTTGTCAGATAAATCATCACTTTCGCCTGCACCTTCACCAATAAAAACAGAATTTCCCGTGCCGGTTTGCCAGATATGGCCTGAAACATCAAGCTTTGCTCCGGGGTTCTCTGTGCCAATGCCCACTTTTCCATTCTTTACGATAAACCCATCCATAAAGCTTTCAGAAACCGTCCATGTCCACTGGTCGCCAAAAGTGTGGCCGTCCAAGGCATCGAACCCAATGGAAACACCATTGCCAACATCAATACCTGAAATGGCCATTTGGACATTTTCTGTCCATGTTGCACCATTATCGTTGCTCCATTTGAAAATATTCGGGTTAGGGCCTGCATTGGTTACTTCGGCAAAATAACTGGTTTCGCCAGTCCCATTGTATCCGGCATAATCCACGTTCAGATCGTTCAATCCTGTACCGTTAAAAGTAACACCATCCCATTCAGCAGGGTTGTTTACATGAAACTCACCCTGTGGGCTTGCAGTACCTATGCCCACATTGCCTGTTACATAATAGAGCGTGTCGCCGTTTTTCCCCCATGCCGAAGTGCCGCCACTTGTTTCGGCATACAAAGCATAAGGCACCGAAAGCAATTCGGATGTCCCCATCGAAATATAAGAAGTACCTCCAACAGGGTCAATTTCTGTTTCCATGAATTTAGGGCTGCTTCCCCAATCAATACCTGCAAATGCCCCGATAGATGCTGCCCCGTTTCCGATTTCAAGATTTACCAAACCGAATTGGTTGGTGGTTTCGGAAAAGGTCTCCTGATAAATAATAGTTCCGGTTGCCGTTGCGTCATGGATGCTGATACGTATGCCGACCGCCTGGTTTTGTAAAATATCCCCTGCCGTATTGCGCACCACCGCCTGGTATTTGAAAGCTTGCGGGGGCTGGGCGTAAATACTTGCTGAGATAATCAAACATGACAATAATAAAATGGATAGTTTTTTCATAGTAGAAATTGTTTTACGAAATTATCAATGCAAAAGTATGGCAGGGGAGGATAGTGCGAAAGCACAAATGTTGCAATCTTTAACACGTATGTTGCATAAAGGGCAATTAAATGTAATTGATGGCAATTAGATTGTGATTGGTATAAAAAGACCCGGATTGCGAATCCTTTTGCTATCAAGTTCCTGACGGCAGATCCAAAATAGCCGGGGATGTGCTAAAGGAATAAGCGTGGACACTTATCCCATTCAAGTGGAGTGGTTTTTTGTACTTTCAACAAATTCTTTCGGGGTTTTCCCAAACTGTATTTGAAAACATTTCGAGAAATAGGATAAGCTGCTGAACCCAACGGCATAAACGGTTTCGGCGATGGTGCCATGATGTTGTTCGAGAAGTTGTGCAGCCCTCTTTAATCGGATGTTGCGGATAAACCCTGTGGACGACATCCCGGTCATTGCTTTTAGTTTCCTGTGGAGCTGCGAACGGCTGAGGTGTATTTCGCCCAATAACGAATCCACGTTCAGATCGGGGTTTGCAATGTTTTTTTCGATAAACGAAATAAGCTTGTTCAGGAACATTTCATCGGTTGGGGTTACCGTAATGTCTTTTGCCTGGATCCTGATCTCTTTACCAAAACGCTCCTGCAGCAACTTTCTCTGATTGACCAGGTTTTGTGCCCTTATTGACAATTCCTGTCGGTTGAAAGGTTTTGCCATATAGTCATCGGCCCCGGTTTCCAGGCCTTTTATCCTGTCTTCGACCGATGAAAGTGCCGTGAGGAGGATAACAGGGATATGGCTTGTCCGCTTATCGGTCTTTAGTTTGTTGCACAATTCCATACCGTCCATTTTTGGCATCATCAGGTCGGTGATGATCATATCGGGGATTATGTCAGAAGCTTGTCGGAATCCATCTTCACCGTCAGCGGCCTCAAAAATATTGTATTGCCCTTCAAAACAATCGCAGATATAGGAACGCATGTCCGAATTGTCTTCAACGACAAGCAGTTGGGGCAATTCTTCATTTTGATCCGATATGCCCGGACCCCTTTGTATTTCCCCTTTGCCATAAATATCTTCAGTTTCTATGTTGGTGGTAATCATTGATGTTCCCGAAGGTTCCTTTTTGACCTCGATGATTTCATTTGTACCGAAAGCATTTTTATCAATAGGGAGGAAAACCGTGAAAACACTCCCGTTCCCGGGCCTGCTCTCAACGGAAATTTTCCCATGGTGCAGGTTTATCAGTTCTTTTGACAAGGACAGCCCCAGGCCTGTCCCTTCAAACTTTCTGCTTGTGCCGGAATCGGCCTGGTAAAACCTGTCGAAAATATGGGCAAGGTGCCCTTTTGCTATCCCCGGGCCTGTGTCGCTTACTTTTATACAAATTAATTTACCAGGCACTTTTTTGAAACTTGACGGTATTTCTTTGTTGCTTTTGTAGGGGCACGACGAAAGCTCAAAAATGACCTTGCCGCTTTCAGGGGTGAACTTTAGGGCATTGGAAAGCAGGTTGTAAACAATTTTTTCAAGTTTTTCATGATCGAAATAAGCAGGGATTTCCTGTTCCGGGAACCTACATATAAAGTCGATCCCCTTTTTTTCGGCCATGGATTTGAACGACATTGCCATCCCCTTCAAAGCTTGGTTGATTTCCGATTTGCTTACTTCCAGTTTTAGCTTACCTGATTCAAGTTTGGCCAAATCAAGTAATTGGTTGTCCAAGAACAATAAACGTGTTGCATTGCGGTGCATCATGCTTATCATTTCTTTTTCCTCTTGTCCGGGGGTTTTCAAAAGTTTCTCAAGCGGGCCAAGGAGCAAGGTCAAGGGTGTGCGGAATTCATGGGAGATATTTGCGAAAAAACGGGACTTGGTCAAATTCAGTTCTTCCAATTTTTTATTGAGCTTCTGCTTGTTCCTGAATATCCAATACAAGAATATCAAAATACTGAGCACGAGTAAAATTATCCCGAACATTAGGTTTCTTTGTAAATCCTGTTTTTGTATCTGTAAACTTTGTTTTTCTTTTTCGGAGTTTAACAAGGTAATTTCTTTCTCCTTTTTCTCCATTTCATATTTCGATTCCATTTCGGCAATCTCCCTTACCGTTTCGATGCTCATAAGGCTGTCATTAAACAACAGATAGAGTTTAAGGTGCGCCCTGGATTTTTCAAATTGATTTTGCCCTGCATAAGCTTCTGACAATGTCCAGTAGTTTTTCTTTTGAAGTTGCAATGAATTTGTTTCTTCTGACAGCTTTAAACTTTTTTGGGCAAATTCAATGGCAAGGCGAAAGTTATTTACTTCCAGGTAATCATTTCCCAGGTTACACATACACAGTGCAATGCCCGGTTTATTGTTCAATTCCTTATAACCTTCCAATGCCCGGTTGTGATATGTAATCGCTTTTTGAAAGTCTTTTTTCCTGATAAAAATCAATCCGATATTATTTAAAGTACTGGCAATCCCTTTTTTATCGTTAAGCTCTTTTTTTATTTCGAGTGCTTTTAGGTAATTATCTGTTGCTTTAGAATATTGTTTCATTTCTAAATAAGCATTGCCAATGTTGTTGTAATTTACTGACAACCCAAGCTTAAACCCTGCCTCAAGGTTGATTTCCAGGGATTTTTGATGATATTCCAAAGCTTTATCGTATTGCTTTTGCTTATAATAAATCCCACCGAGCTTATGATATATACGTCCCAATGATTCTTTGTCTTCAAACAATAAAATAAGTTCCATTGCTTTATAATAATGATCTACTGCAAGCGGGAAATTGTTTTGTTTATAATACACGTCCCCCATATCGGTCAGGCAGGCATATATCCCACCAGTATCACATAGTTCGGCGAAATTATGTTTTGATTCTCCAAATAAACGCAGTGCCGCTTGATAGTTGCCTTTTGCTTTATTGATGATGCCAATGTTGCGTGTTGATTCGGCAATATCACTATTGTAATTATTTGTTTGTGCAAGTTTTAACGACTGTATTGCAAGTATTAATGCTGTGTCGGGCTTTGCCCTTTGGTAAGCCCAAAATAGTTTCGAGAGGATTTTTATTTTGGATGAATCCTCGCTGGCTTTGCCCAGTTCTGTTAAAAGCGAATCGGTAGGGGTGGGATACTGGCAATAAGATGAAAACACAAAAAGGAAAGGGACAACAATAATAAGTCGATATGGCCTTAGCAATTTTTTCATTTGGTGTGCGCTTACCGATGTGCAAGATATACAAAAAACACCAAATATGCTTTTGGTTTTGCGAAATTTATCCCTTAAGGCCTGTCCCGCACCCATATATTATTTGATCAGCCCCAGGCCCTCGATGGCCGACTTGTCGCTGGGCCGGTTCATCAGCACTTTGTTGAAAAGCACTTCGGCTTCGCGGAATTTGCCCAGTTTCAGGTTGGTCCAGGCATACATTAGCAAACCGTCATAATCAAAAGGGTAGAGGTTCACGATTTTTTCAAAATATTTAAGGGCGGTGGTGAAATCTTCATTTCCATAATAAATGGAGCCCAGCTTGTAATTGGCAGAAGAATTCTGTGGGTCAACCTTCAGGATTTCCTTGTAACTGTTTTTTACCTGTTCCCAGTTTCCAAGTGCCGAAGCGGGATAAGTGAAACCGAATTTTGCCTCAATGGACAAAGGTTTCAGGTCGATGGCTTTTTGGTAATAGGCGGCCGATTCCGTAAAAAACCCGGCCATATAGGTCAGCCATCCCAAACGGAGGTTGATTTCATAGGAGCTCTCGTCATAAACTTCCTTTAATTCGTCGATGGCTTTGGGGTAATCGCCACTGTATTCGTACAAATAACTCTTTTCAAAAGCATTTTGCACGGCTTTGAAATCCTGCGCAAAAGCGGTAAATGTCATTGTTGTAAGTGCAAGTGCGATAAAAATTGATTTTCTTAAATTTTCCATTTTAATCCTCCAATAAGTTGATGATTCCGATAATTGATTGTTGTGTTTGTGATGATACCGTCATTGAACAACTTGTACCAATAAGTGCTTTGGGCAAAATATTGGTACCTGACGGTTACTTCGATTTTTGATGACAAAGATAAAATTAAGTTTGCTCCGGCGCTAAAATTAATTTCGTCGCCGGAATTATGAACGACAAAAGCATTGCTTTCAGTATAATTTATCATATTTCCCAACGAAAACAATCCTTCGCCCCATAGCTTGTCGCTCAAGCGGCTCCCGATTTTTTGCTTCAGTACCGGTCTTTTTCTCCCGTTTTCGATGGCCATGGTCAGGTTGGTCACGGAATACAGGTCGAGGTTTCCTTGTGGGAACCAAACCATTTCGGCGCCCACCTGGATTTGGGTTTTTCCGTTGAGGTCGGAATAGGAGCCCATAAGCCCGAAGCGGTAACTCGAAATGTTTTTATAGAGCGCCATCCATCCCACATAATTCACAAAGGATGTGTCGATTTTATGAAAGCGGGGCACATATTTCGTTGTGGGGACAGTATCGTAGGATTGGGCATAGAATTCCACTTCGTCCACATGGGTGTGCAATTCGCTGTACTGAACCTGGACAAGGTGTGCGGCTGGGACCAACAAAAAACCGTTCCCCAGGGCAATGTTCGCGTTCAGGTACAGCTCATTTTGGTACAGTTTATAGTTGTGGTCGAAACGGTCATATGTTTTGGAATAAAGCGTGTCCACATAATACCAGCCATTGTACGGGATGGTGTCGTAACCTGACTTGACCAGTTCCGAAACCTGGATTTGCTTTAGCTTCGAAATACTCAGGTTGCTATACCCAACATAAACAGAAGCCCGTTTTCCAATGTTTCTTTTGAGGCCCAAATGGAAATAATATTTATTGTCGTTCAAATCGTGCTCGCCATAAATACTGTCCTTTCCCATCAGGTTGTCTTTCTTGTTCAATGAAATATTGTTGCTGGACGTGGGGCCGGTTTCCAAATAAATCTCGTCGATGGCTTTGTTTTTTGGTGGATTGATTTTCTTGTTGAGCGATTCCGGGAATTTTTTCGTCAGTAACTTGGCGTCCAGTTCACGGTTGGTGAAAAGGTAGCTGTAATAAAGGTATTCAAGGGCTGTTGCATCCGTGGCAGAGTATTCCAATGCCTTTTCAAAATGCTGTGCCGATTTCGAAAAGTTGTCTTTTTCGTAATACGCCGTCCCGAGCCGCATCCTTAAATAAAAATAATCAATGTCCTGTCTCAAGGCTTTTTCTCCTACAATAATAAGTGAATCCCAATTTTGCAAAAAATAAAACCGATAGGTTTGGTGGTCAACGGAATTGAAATCTGGTTTTGTGTTTTGGGAAAACAAATTGACTGAAAAAGCAAATAAAAGAACAATCAGGACAATTCCCTTATTAAGCCAATTAAAATATCGAACGTCATTGCGAAATACTCCAGGGCTGGCCATTGTGCAGGAGTATTGTGGCAATCTGCCAGCTTTTGCGGCTGTCCGTTTTAGAAAACGGATTACCAAGGAATGCCTGTGCATATTTCCAGCTCGTGGATTTCTCGCAATGACGATAGGGCTGAGCGCAATGCCTGCTTTTGGATTCTTCGCAATGCCTCTTTTGTGGTCTCCCTTCGCAATTGCCATCGAAGGATTGTTGTTCGTTTCGTTCATGTTTAATCCGTTATCCTTTTTGCCACAATTGTTTTGTTCCCTTCGGTGATTTCAAACATTTGGATAGACTTTGCCTCGATTTCCATTTTGAAATGCACTTCCCTTGTTGTTTTTCCATAACGTTTAACACGTGCCGTGGAATTGAGTTCAATTTTGCTGTTGGTAAAATCCTTTTTGATCTTCACGTATTCGATGCGGTATTCCGATTTCATGAACATATAAAACGGTGCAATGAAATCCTGCAAAAGAATCCATGTTTTTTTGTTCAGCACATGGACCGGGAAAACATCCTTTACCGTCATCCCTTTGTAAAACCCACTTATCACCTTGTAGTTACCAAGGAAGAAGTAGAAAAGTACCGAACTGCGGTCTCCTTCAAATAGGGTAAAATAATGAATGCTCCCATCGTTTTTGAACCAGGCCTTTGAGTTTGTTTCTTTGCAAAACAAATAGGAATTGTTGTAAATATCGGTTTGTACCTCCCATTTCACAATTTCTTCTGTTTCCGGTTCCCCACCTGAAACGCCAAACTTTATGACTTGTCCCGGTACAAAATGATAGGCCTTGAAAAGGGTTTGGTCCTTTTCTATGTTGGAGACCAAGTCGGTAATCCGGGGTTTGTGGTAAGATTTGAATTCAAAGCCTTTTTCAAGGTGTTGTACATAATTCCCTATTGGATAATTGAGGGTTTCAGAACCAATATAGGGCGTTTCCTGCATCTGGAAATGGATATGCGGAATGGGCGACCTTCCAGAATTCCCACAGGCGGCAAGAATATCCCCCTTTTTAACGGTGTCCCCTTTTTTCACCTTAAACGAATTTGGTTTCAGGTGGCTCATTTTGCAATAAACCTTTTCCCCGATTTTTATGATGATGGTGTTCCCCCAATTCTGTTCAAGGTTCGAATCGCCTATGTCATTGTCTTTTACGCCGTCCAATACCTCCTCGACCCAACCATCGGCAGGGGCAATTACGGGTTTGTTGTAGCAAAAATAATCTTTCAGCACAGTTCCCCCTTCTTTAAAACTTAAGCCCTCATCGTCAATAATTTCAAAATCCCAGGCATGGGCCCATTTGTCACGGTGGGTAATATCGCCATGATGTCCTTGCGTTACTTTCCATTCGCCCCAGAAAGGGAGCGAAACGGGGATGTATTTGAAATTATTGAAACGTTCCTTATTGTTCAGTTGGAAATAGAGGTTTTTTTCGGGTGAAAACTGCTGATAGCTTACAATTTCAGGGTTGTGGTAAAACCGTTCCCTGAATTTCATGATGTACAAAAACATCAATACAATAAAATTGAAGGGCAACGAAAAAATGGACAGCTGAAATAAATCAAATATGGCAATTGTGCTTGTGATCGTTATGGAAATCAATGGGATGAGGAAAATAACCCAAAGAAAGGAAAAACGCGAGGGCACGATAAAAAAACCGCCAATGGCAATGGATGTGAGTATGTAGTTAAAGCCGATGTAGGCATAACTCAGTTCATAAAGGTTCCCGCCCACCATTTTGTAAAATAGATAAGCCCCGAAAAAGCCGACAAGGGAAAGCAGGAAAGCGATCCTTGAGTAAATCAAAAGCCCGATGGCAATAAGTACGCCGGCAAATAAATGGTACTGGAAAAAAATCGCCCCCAGCGACCTGAAATAGATAACAATTGATTCGTGTAAGTCCAGGTTGTTGAACCAATTGTAAATCCCGACAAAAAAGTAGCCTCCAATGGAATAAATTTCATTGGACATGTAAATCCCCTTTTCGCTTATGGCGAGTTCAGAAAACTGCCGGGAAGCGAGGGTGACCATCCAGATGCCCATAAGGAAAGAAATACTGAGGTAGGGAAGGCCATATTTTCCGATCACACCTTCGAGCATGATGGTAATGAACAAGGTGAAGATGGCCGCAAACAAAAGGACCATCAGGAAGATAGGGCTCATTTGATAATAAATCCCCAGCCCCAAGCCAACTAAAAGCGAGTTGAATCCATAATATCCGGCAATGATATTCTTACGGTTGAACCCGATAAGATAGGCTGCTGCATTGGAAGCCATAACGGCCATCATGCCACTGATCCCCGCGTTCAGGTCAAAAAAAGATACCAATACCAATATGCCCGCAAATAGTTTATCGTTCGAGAAAAATATCTGCGAATAGCTGTTGAGCGTGCTGCTCAGGAAATTGGGGAATATCTTTTTTAGCGTTTTTTCCATGGATGATTAAATGCCGTTATTTTAAAGCCCTAATATGCTGTCCTTATTGGATGTTGATTCATAAGCCCTGACAGACAAAGGGTAATTTGGATAGTTTTCGATGAATTTATTGTATTTTTTGGGATTGAACGATATTGAATTATATTTCACTTCTACCGCAAAGCCTTCATTGAAGGAAGTGGAAACCACAAAATCAACTTCATTGCCCGATGTTGTCCTCCAATATTTTATTTCATCCAGGTCATAAGTTTCGGCAAGCCTTAAAAATACATAGTTTTCAGCAACTGCACCTTTGTCAACCTTATCAAAAACAGGATTGAAGCTGTTCATGATTATATTTCTAAGTCCCAGGTCGTTAAAATAAAATTTCGGCATTTTCGTAAGCTCTTTCCTAATATTGTTGTAAAAAGGCCTGACCAGTGAAATGTGAAAAGACTTCCTTAAAACGTAAATGTAACGTTCCATTGAAGGAGCTGAAATTTGCAGGGTGTTTGCCAGTTCGTGCATGTTCAGCAAATTGCCTGATTGATGTGCAAGTATCTTCAGTAAGTTGTAAAACTTATCCTCGTTTTTTATCAGGGAATCGGTCATGTCCCTTTTTAAATATGAATGCCAGATTTCCTTTAATAATATTTTTTTTTCGTCAATCGAATTGGACAAAACAACTGCAGGATAACCCCCATAGGTTAAAAAATCATTAAAATAACTTTCTATCCTTTTGCGTTCCAGTGAAATGTAGTTTTTGTTGGACCGTATCATTTTAAGTTCATCAAGGATTTTATCATCGCCGGTTTTAAATTCAAGGAATTCCTCGTAATTCATTGTGTTGAGCCTGAAAATCCTTTTTCGCCCGGCAAGTGAATCCTTGAATTTTTTATCGATATAAAAAGCACTGCTCCCTGTGGCATATATTTTTAGTTTGCCATGGTATTTGTCAAACAATAGCTTTAAGAAATTGGAAGGATCTTTGAGGTGCTGGATTTCATCAATAAAAAGTATAATGTGTTTGTTTTCGGGTTGTGGGATAAATTGAAATATATTTTCTGGGTGATCGTCCAGGGCTTTGAGCAATACGGGATCTTCCACAGATAGCAAATAGTTTTCCAGGTTTCTTCTGTCAAATTCTTCTTTTAATTGTTCGATCAGCGTTGTTTTTCCTGTTTGCCTTGCACCGGTGATAATTGCAAATTCTTTCCTTGGTAAGAATCCCAATAGCGGTTTATATAGTTTCCTGAATTTGTTTTGCATTTTCCTGTTTTTATGCAAAGGTATAAATATATTGGATAATACCAATATGTCAAGTTAAAAATATCGGGTATTCTTAATGTATAAAGTTAAAAATATCCGATAATTTCTTTCTCTATGGGATTGGTAGTTCACAATATTATTTCCAAATAGCTCTTACATGCTTTGATTTTTGGATGTCCGGATCATTCGTAAGGATTTCGATACCATGGTTGAAAGCCGTTGCTGCAATAAGTTTATCGTGTAATTCCGGTATATCATCAATTTTAAAAGCTTTAATTACGTACTTATTCAATTGGATATAAAGTTTTGTAATCAGTAAACTCTTCCTCTAAGTGTTCACTTTGCGATTTGTTAAGGTAAGAAAGTTCAGAATTGAAACTGTCAGGTTTTTCATTTCTGTTTTTCGACCTGATAAAACTTATGAAATCCAGTATCTCCTGTAAAGCTTCTACAGGTAAATCCTTAGTGCAGTCAATTAATCTTTTCTCAAATTGCACTGTTGTCATCTTTTTTTTGCAAATATACAAAAACCCAACCTACAATTCAAACTCCTCCAAATGCCCCGGCACTTTTTCCATCAAGGTAATATTGTCGATTGTCTCTTTTTCCCTAATCACATGTACCTTGCTGTTTTTATCGATCATTACCACTGCAGGCCTTAGCGTTATGAACTGCATCCATTGGGTCATATTGTATGCTCCCACACTGTGGATCACAAAATGGTCGCCTTTGTTTAACAAGGGCAAATTGGCACTTTCGCGAACCACGTCAATGTTCATGCACAATGGCCCGTAAAGTGTTGTGTCTTCGGTGTATTGTGTAAAGGGCTGTGCCGGTGTGATTTTGTGTTCGTACCAGAACGAGGTAAAAAGGATATTCACCCCCACATCAATGATAGTCGTCCTTTTTCCAAGGGATGAGCGTTTGTTTGAAATTACGGTTCCTAATAAGAACCCGGCATCATCTATAAGGGCCCGGCCGGTTTCCAGAATCAATAAAGGGAGGTTGTCCGGTTCAAAGTTGGAATTGATGAGCGCGCTGGTGATGGCTTCCGCAAAATCATCAAAAGTTGGGTTGGTGTCAGCTCCCGGGAGGTAGGAGCCTTTGAGGGTGTTCTTTGAGGCAAACCCGCCACCCATGTCGATGTACTTGATATCGTGCTTGTACTTCTTTTTAATGCCCAGGGCAAGGTCGGCCATTTTGTAAGCGGCCGTTCCATAGGCTTGGGCCGTCAACATAAATGTCCCGATGTGGCAATGCAGCCCGACCAGTTCCAGGTTTTTGTTGCGCATGATCTTGTTCAACGCATCCCAGGCCTGACCGTTTTCATAATTGAACCCAAACCTGTCCCACATGGGATAGATTCCTGTATCCATGTTCACACGGATGGCCACCCGGGGTTTCGTATCCATTTTTTCCGAAAGTTCGATAACCGAATAAAGTTCGTCCAAATGGTCGATGTGGACAAGGGATCCGTTTTCGATGGCCTTTTTTAAATCCTCATCGGTTTTGTCGGGGCCGTTGAAAATAATCTTGTTCCCTTCCACGCCATTGTTCAGGGCCTTGTCGTATTCAAAACCAGAGACCACTTCGGCCCAGGAACCTTCCTGGTGGAAAGTGCGGCAAACGGCGCCCAGGTAGTTTGTTTTGTACGACCAGGCAAACTGTACCTTTGGATACCGTGTCGTAAACGCTTTTTTTGCCTGTCGGTAAGTTTTGCGGATCGTTTCCTCCGAAATAACAAAAACAGGCGATCCATGGTCTTTGATTATGTCTTTAACGGCAACTCCGTCAATGTGGGTTTTTGCAACATATTCTGTTCGTAAGCCAAATTTGTTCGGCATATTGGTCTCCAGCTTTTTTATCACCGGGCGTTCGTATCTTAGTTTTTCCATTTTTAAATTATATTGAATTTAAGTATTGTTTTGTTTTCTGTGAGGTTCCGTGAATTCAGTACGCATCACTATGAACACTTCTTTCTCGGTCATATTTTGTGAATTTGATTTAATTCAACTTCCCCTTATTCTCTTGTTTCAACTTTCCCTTGTCTGCTTACCGCATTGATTCCTTATCGCCTTGATTCAATTAAAGCTCTCCCAATGTCGAAAGCGTATGGAATTCCTCCACATCTACGATCATGTCCCACGAATAACGGATAAACATTTTCCCGATCTTATAAGTGTCAAAGGGTTTCACGTCTTCGCCAAGGGCAAGCTTCACCAAGGCTTCCGGGATGTTTTGCCCAACGCCCACCGAAAGG
>JAJRTT010000109.1 GCA_024278155.1 Bacteroidota bacterium
AAAAAACACTTCCTTGGTAAAACTTTATAGAACCTAAATCCCCACCTAATTTAGAATGGTTCTAAATTGGTCGCAAAGATAATACTTCTTATATTAATATCAACCGAAAACATCTTTTTAAATAAATATCAAGTTTGTTAAGATATGTTAAAAAAATGTTAAATTATTTCTTTGAAAGAAGCGTCACATTATATACTTTTGTACTTCAATTTAAGTATTTGTGTACTTTAATTCAGCGAAGAATTTTGAAAAAGCCTGTTTTATTACCGTAAATCATATTTCATTGCCGCAAATAAATTTGTAATTATTCAATAATCAATCATTTATTAAACTCAAAATTATGAATCGAAAATTGAAATGCTTTTATGTAATCAGTATGGCTGTTTTGGTATTGGCTATAATGCCTAAACCGGTCATAGGGCAACAAACCCTAAATGATGTTAAAACAGAGCGGGGACTGGACGATGCCGATGTCCTGGCCGCAGTTAAAACCTTTATGCCCCGTGGGGGACGTGATGAATACTTTGGCTTTGTGGGAACCGGAAACGCAGGGACCATGATCGTTTATGGGATACCTTCCATGCGTATTTACAAGTATGTCGGGGTGTTCTCCCCGGAACCCTGGCAAGGTTACGGTTTTGACGATGAAAGTATATTGATGCTGAAAAAAGGCTCGACCGATAACCGTATCAATACTTATGGGGATATGCGCTATCCTGCGCTTTCCGAAACAAATGGAAAGTACGATGGGAAATATTTGTTTTATTCTGATGGGGCAAATTCACGGATTGCGTTATTGGGCCTTGATGATTTTGAAACCAAACAGGTCCTGCAACACCCCTTGTTTATCAACTGTTACCCTGGTGTTGCGGTAACACCAAACAATGGGTACGTTATCCAATCAAGCCAATACCCGGCTCCATGGGACAATAAATCAACAGATGTGGCCGATTTTAAATCAGGTGTTACTTTCTGGAAGTTTCATGATTCAGATGAAGGTGCTGCTTCCGGACATCACAAAGGGAGAATGATCAAGGATGAATCAATGACACTTGAGCTTCCTGCCTATTCCTTGGATTTCTTTGATGCGGGAAAAGCAATCAGTGATGGATATGTTGTAGGTATTGCCGATAAGGGCGACAATAATTACATATACGTTATTGACTATAAAAAACTAAAGGGTGCGGACAAAACCCTTGTAAACGATTTTACCGTTGTGCCTCTCGAAGCTGCGATTGACGCCAATGCGGTTGCGTTCATCGATATTCCCGCAAAAGCGAAAAAAGTAAAAGTAAGCCCTGATGGAAAATATTTCATTACCGCTACCGATGAGGCCCTGGTCTTTGATTTTGCGAAAGTGAAAGATGTGATGGCAAAAGGGACTTTCAGTGGGAATGCCGATGGCAATATCCCTTTGATCGAAACAAACTCGGTAAAGCATGGTTCTTTGGCCCTTGGAAATGGGGTTGTTGACCTTACGTTTGATTACAGGCCCAATGTGGTTTTTTCTTCTGTATTTGATGATAAGAAAATTGTCCGTTGGAATTATGAAGACCTGAAAAAAGAGGGCGATATTGTTTTGACGTTCAAACCCGGTCAGGTAATGATCCCA
Source organism: Bacteroidota bacterium (assembly GCA_024278155.1). GTDB lineage: Bacteria > Bacteroidota > Bacteroidia > Bacteroidales > JAADJA01 > JAADJA01. Next base: position 1,613 of record JAJRTT010000109.1, read on the forward strand.
CAGGGGCTCTCCTCCGAACCCCATTCCAACTATCTTACTGTTACCGACAAGGAAGCTTTATATGACAACTATCCAAATGTGGGCCCGGTCCGCCCGAGCTTCCAGCACCTTATTGATATTTCTTCCGATAAAATGGTGGACATTTATACAATGAGTTTTCCACAGGCCAATATATATGGTTCTGTTGCCGTTTTGCGTACCGTCATTAAACCAATTATCCGTTACGAAACGGGTACAAATACTCGTACAGGTGAAATTTCAAGATATAAAACGGTTGCCGGACAAGAAAAAATTGAACGTGAAGGAAACCGTGTCCATATTTTCGGGACGATGATCCGTTCCCATATTACCCCTGAAATCGTTGAGGTGAACGAAGGTGACGTGGTAACGTTCCACCTGACCAACCTTGAGCGTGCCGAGGATGAGACACACGGGTTTACGATTGACACCTATGGCAAACATGGTAGTTTCGAACCCGGCAAAACGGCTTCGTTGACATTTACTGCTGATCGTTCGGGTGTTTTCCCTTATTACTGTACCGAGTTTTGTTCTGCCCTTCACCTTGAGATGGAAGGTGTTCTTATGGTCAAGCCGAAGAATTACAGCGGCCCGGGCGCAGGTAAGGAAGTTGCCCTTACCAAGGAGCAATTGGAAGGATATAAGAAAAACTACGAAGATAAAGTGGCCGTTATTAAAGCGACCCAGGATATTATCAACGGTGTGGTCCAATGGTTGAAAGACAACAACTATCAGGACTATCCTTATGTGGCAGCCCTTGTTGAAGATGCATTTGACCAATTGGGCCAGGCCGCCAGTTCCAAAGAAAAGCACGAGAAGTATGCAGCCGAAGGAAAATGGAGAGAGGCGTTCTTGTGGGCAGAGCAATACTGGCAATATCAGGTCAAGACCGCTGATGTTGGTCTGAGGGCAAAGGAGCTGTTAACGATAGAACTGGAAAAAAAGAAATAATTTAGTTAATAATGGACAATATAATTCTATATATCATGAGAAAATTAAAGATAAATAAAATAAGAAATTGGTTATTGGCTGCATTATTTGGTTCCTTGTTTGTTTTTGCCGGTTGTGGTGGAGATAATAAAGGACCGGCAGCATCAGGGGAAATTGGTGCTCCCCATGGCAATGAATCCTTTGGGGATGTTGTAAAAAGAAGGGGCTTGAATTCGGACGATATCCTGGCCTCGGCTAAAACTTACACACCCGATAACATTGCAGATAAATATGTTACCTTGAACTCTGGTGGACAAGAAGGGAATATGCCCATGTACACCGTGCCTTCGATGAGGATGATGAAATATGTCCCCACATGTACTTACCAGCCTTACAATGGTTATGGATACAGTATGGAAACAAAGAAGCTATTGGAGAAAGGTTACATTGATGGACAGGAAATCCTTTGGGGCGATACCCATCATCCGGGTTTTTCCGAAACCAATGGTTTGTACAATGGGAAATGGGCAACTATCAATGACAAGGCAAACCCGAGGATCTACATCATTAGCCTTGCTGACTGGGAGTTGAAAGATGTGATTCAAAACCCGATTTATCGTAGTGACCATGGTGGAAACTTCTTCACACCCAATTCAGAGTATATTATGGAAGCAAGCCAGTACCCTGCTCCTTTCGACAGGAAATACCGTCCACTGTCACAAACCAATTTTGAAAAATACTGGAGAGGCGGCCTGACCTATTGGAAATTTGATAACGAAACCGGTAAGGTTGACCAGAAAAACTCCTTTACTTTTGAATTCCCCCCTTATACACAGGACTTATCTGATGCCGGTAAAAAAGCCAGTTATGGCTGGGGTTTCACAAACTCTTTCTGTACCGAAATGTATATTGGTGGAATCGAAAGCGGACGCCCACCATATGAGGCTGGTTGTTCATCAAGGGACGTTGACTATTTGCACGTTACCAACTGGAAGAAAGCTGCCGAAGTAGTGAAGAAGCCCGGTAATTACAAGATGGTCAATGGGATGAAAGTGATCCCAATGGAAGTGGCAATCAGGGAAGGCTTGTTGTATCTTATCCCCGAACCAAAGTCACCTCATGGTGTTGATGTCGATCCAACAACAGGAAATTATATCATTGTTGCCGGAAAACTTGATTCCCATGCCTGGGTTTACTCTTTCGAGAAGATCATGAAAGCCATTGCCGACAAGAACTTTGAAGGACATGATAAATATGGCATCCCCATTATTTCCCTCGAAGATGCTTTGCACGGTAGCCTCGAAGTTGGCCTGGGGCCTTTGCACAACCAATTTGATGATGACCCGGGTGTGGTTTATACCTCGATTTATGTGGATTCGCGTGTCACAAAATGGAATTATATCGACTTAAAAGTTTTGGGCCATGTCCCTTCACATTATAACATCGGACACCTTGTGGCAGCACATGGCGATGCTTTGGACCCCCAGGGGGATTATTTGATTTCATTGAATAAATTGTCCATCGACAGGTTTAACCCGGTCGGGCCGCTTCATCCCCAGAACCACCAGTTGATAGATATTAAGGGCGGGCCAAATGCCGAAATGAAGATTATTTATGACTTGCCTTTGCCGATGGGCGAACCCCATTATACCTCCATGATTTCTGTTGACAGGTTTAATTCTATTTTAAAATATGACGTCGGGACTGATATTACCACAGATAAAATTTCCCCTTATGCTACTGCATTGGGCAGTGAGAAAATAGAAACAAAAGGGAATACGGTCCATGTTTATGGTACGATCAATAACGGGGTGGTTGTGCCAAAGGACATCAAAGTGAAACAAGGGCAAGAAGTCCAGATACACCTCACGAACCATGGGCAGACAAAAGCAGATCATTATGTTTATGAAATTTCGGCCTATGACCAGATGTACCGCTGGCGCCCGGGCGAAACGGCCACTTTGGATTTTGTGGCGGAAAAGGCAGGGATGTATCCTTTATTGCTCGATGAAGTTTATGATCCCGGCAACAGGAAACTCCAGGGCTATCTTGCGGTGACATTCGATCCCAAAGCTGAAAACAAACGTTTGTTGGCCTATGCCGACCGTGTTCAGGAAGATATGAAAATGCAGGCCTTCAAGCCTTCGGCAATCGAAATGAAAAACATGCTCCCCGGTGAAATGGAATACCTGAACCATGGTTGTAATGCCTGCCACAGGTTTGGTGAGGAATACAACGGGCCCGACCTTTTGATGGTTGACAAAAGAAGGACGGATGAATGGTTGAAATCATGGATCACCGAAACCGAAAAGCATTATGTTGAGAAAGACATAGAAGCCATGCGCCAGAAGTATAAACTTGCCATGCCTAACCAAAATGTTTCGGACGAAGCCGTTGACAAGATTATTGAGTACCTGAAAGCCAAATCCGAACAGGTTTTGAAAGAAAAAACAAAGTAGTATCCTGTTTTAAGTAAAATCAAAGGAGGCGGGGTTACCGTCTCCTTTTTTATTATTATATGTACAAATGATATATATATTTTTCTAATTTTGCAAAACAAAATATTTTCACAAACTTTAAATTTAAATTCGTATGAAAAGATTCGTATTGATCATTGCAACAGTAGCATTATCAGGTGTTTTGTTCACAAGTTGTGGCGGAAGTGGTTCGCAGCCCAAAGAAGAAAAGCAGGCACCAAAAGAACAAGTTAAACACGGACAACAGGTTTCGCAGGATGAAGCTTTAACGGCAAATTTGGAAAACGGCAAGGCTGTTTACAACAAGATTTGTATGGCTTGTCACATGACAGGTGTTGCAGGTGCAGCTGCTTTGACCGATAAGGCACGCTGGACCGAAATCGCAAAAAAAGGCATGAAGACCTTGCACCATGATGCCATTGAAGGTTTTACAGGTGAAAATGGGGTAATGCCCGCTCGTGGAAGTTGTACCGATTGCTCCGATCAGGATTTGTATGATGCTGTTGCCTTTATGCTGAAAGAGGCTGGTGTAACTGCCGAGTAGAAACCATAGGATTACCGTCATTGCGGGAAACCTGCATTTTGGATTTGTGCTTGGGTTTCGTGGTCTGCCCGATAGATTGGTCAGGACATGAAATACCACCACACAAGCCTCTGCCAGGTTTATCGCAATGACGACTTTAAAAACAAGAGGTTATGAAAAAGTATAAAATTTTTGCCGGATTGGGACTTGTCCTTCTCGTTGTTGCATATTTTACGCCCATTTGGTGGGTTGCGCTCCAAAGTATCCAATATCCAAAGTCGATGTACCCAAACGGTATCCGCATCGAGTTTAAATACAATGGTGTTTATAATGGATGCAAAGGACAATTGGAAAGGGAAGAACTTGCCGCCGACCAGGCCGGAGCCGATTGTCTGGTGGAGATGAACGCCATTAACCATTTCATTGGGATGTACCATATAGTACAGGGGCTTAACCGGGACGAAAGCAGGGAGTATCCCATTTATTATGTATTTGATACGGAAAAAGATGCCCAGGGAAATGAAGTGGCCGATCCAAAGACGGGTGAGCCGGTCCGGGTTGACGTCACTCCAGGTTTCCTGAAATTTTTGGATGGCCTCATGCGGATATCGCCACATCTCTTTATGGTTTTCTTCGCTTTCGGGTTGATGTTCATTTTTACACCAAAAAAGCTGAATATCTTGTCTGCTCTTATTCCGGCCTTTCTGCCGTTC
>JAJRTT010000110.1 GCA_024278155.1 Bacteroidota bacterium
CGGAAAGGGTAGGGGGGATGTTCAGTTCCAGCTCCAGGCAATCTCCGTATTTGATTTTTTGCATAAAATAAAAAGCCCCGACCATACTCAGCTCTTCCGAAAGGTTGACAAGTTTTCGCTTATCGGTTTTTAGGATGTATTCATAGGTTTTTGCCAGTTTCCTGATATATTCCTCCGATATCCTGATATCTTTGTAGAGGAGCGATGAAATCGTATTGAGCGCATTAAAAAGAAAATGCGGGCTGAGCTGGCTTTTGAGGGCCTCAAATTGCAGTTTTACCTGGTTTCTTTCCATTTCCAGTTTTTCGATTTGCACATAAGCGTACTGGTTGTATGAGAAAACCGAAAAATTCACCAAAGAATAAATGTAGATAATAACAACTGTCGCAATTACAAACTTTACGGCCCCATCCCAGTACTCGGCCCAGAAGCTGTTGTTTTCTTCCACCGGGACAATTTGTTCCACATAGCCATAAACAAAGATGAGGGCCAGGAACAGGAAAATAAAAATACCGCCAAGGGTTTCTGTCAAAAACCGGATGGCCATGTTTTTGTTCCAGGGGATGGCTTTGTTCAATTTCAAGTTGCTGAAAAACAAAAACACCCCACCGATATTGGCCAAGAAAACCACGATCAGGATTTCGGGCCATAAACCCCTGATTGCCGGCCATAAGCCCGTTTCACTGAAATAGACGAAATAGAACACACCAATGGCGAGCAATGTAGAGATTATGAAGTTTCGCCAAATCCAGTGCATTTGTTTGTTTAATGTCCGGTGTCGGATGACGGATGACCGGTGTTCGTTCAATTTAATTAAAGTTCAAAGATAAGTTTTTTAATCGCATTTGTCTTTCCCACGTTTTTTGGGGTTCAAGACAATTTCTTTAGAATCTTCAAATAACAAGAGGTTGATATGATCATATTTTTAGGATACCGATTTACCATAAAAATCAATTTGATCAGTGTCCTGTTTTAATGCAATCGCTATTCATTTGAACACATCTAATCAATCAGTTTATCCACAACCCGCCTATATTCCGAATCCGAAGTAAGTGTTTTGGCCGTGTTCATATATAGTTTCTTGATCGTTGGGTCTTTAATGAATTCGGTATCTGAAAGCCTGTCCAACACTGAACCGAGTTCAGTATTCGAGGTGAGTTCACTTGCACTTTCCAGTACTTTGTATGCAGTGTATTTGTTGAAGGCCGGGCCTGAAATCGTTTCACGGAGTATGCGCCCATGTTCTGTATTGCTCGTGAATGTCGATATTGCCAAAAAGAATGCATCAATGATCGTTTCATCATCGAAAGGCATATGATCAATTGCATCGGACAAAACCGAGCCCATGGTGCTGTTGGAGGTCAACCTGCCTGTCACCGAGAAAAACCCGGCCCAGGAACCATTGTTCAATTGATGGTTTTTTAACGTGTATCTTAAAACACTTCCTGCTTCTGTATTACTTGTCATACTATTGATTGCAAGGAAATATGCTTCATTGATTCTTGGACTCTCCAGGTTTAATACGTCTATCGACTTCATTGTACTGCCCATTTCTGTATTTGAAGTCAATTTTTTGATGCTTCCCAACAACCTAACATAATTGTCTTCGTTCAAATCATAATTCTTGATAAGGTATCGCATCGTACTTCCCGCTTCGGTATTGCTTGTCAGTCCATCAATGGCATTAAAATAGGCCGTGCCAATATCAGGGTTGCCCATATCAAGATAATAAAGCGATCTTAAGACCGAACCCGTTTCGGTATTTGAGCTTAGTTTTTTTGTGCTCGTCAGAAAACGCACATAAGCCTGTGTGCTCAATTCTTGCGTTCTTTCGGTATAGCGGAGGGTTCGTCCGCTTTCGGTATTGCTCGATATTTTGTCGATGCAGGCAAAATAGGCTTCCGTTACCGAGGGGTCGTTGAAATCAATTATTTTGGTGATATGCGTCAAAATGGAGCCCCGTTCGGTATTGGATGAGAGTTTTGAAATATTATCGAAATAGTTTGCGGCAGTTATATTGTCTTTTAGGAACAGGTCGCTGTGACCCCTGTACAATTTTCCACGTTGGGTGTTCGAGCTCATCTCTTTTGAAATGCCGGAGCATACCGAAAGCAATTCATCCGTGTTCAGGTTTGTGTTTTTCAACAAAGCATCAAAATACATGGCCATCACCGAGTTGGATGAAATAATGTTGATTTCTTCCAATACGCCGTCAACCCCTTTTTTGGAATAAATCCTTTTTGTGCGGCCTTCGGCATCAATCCCTGTCATGTGGATTATTTCCAAAAGCACATCGGCCAACCATTTCCGGCCCTCGGGCTCATAAGGAACCTTTTCCGCCCTTCGTAATATTCATAATCAATCTTGCCCGATGAATTACTTTCAACAGTAATACTGCGTTTATTACCAAAAGTCTTTTTCGAGAATTTTAAATACCCGCCTGCCGAAATGCTTTTAATGTCGGTGTCATCATCGTTTACTGTAATGTCGCCTTTTACCTGTATGTCGTAATTGGCAAAACCGTCGGAATACTTGAACTTGCCGTTTCCCGGATTCTGATAGCAATAATTTTGTGCAAATGCAGTATTGAACAGAAAAACAAAACCGAGTAGCAGAATGCTGTTTAGTGATTTGTGAGATAAAGTTTTCATGAATCAGTTTATTAATGTTGAATAAAGTTGCCCTACCCTTGTTTTAGTGGTTTTTGTGGGATTTTGAGTCCTGGTGCTTTGGTGGCGAGATCTATTTCCTCTCCTTTTGCCACTAAAACACAAATACGCTAAATTAGTAGTAGAACCAATAAAGTAAACCTTGTTTTAAAATATCTTGATGCAAATTTGGACACAAAACACCCAATAAAAAACTCAAATGAAGTGAACCGTTAAATGGATGTAGTGAAATGCGGGATGGGTGTATCCACTTGTAAAGGGAAATTGGAATTATCCTAACCTATAACTTTCAATTGTTTTATATTCCGGGCCCTCCGGCCTCAGGATACTTTCGTAAAGATTAAACCCCGTCACATTCTGTTGTTGGGTTTCGGTGGATTTGTATTTGTCAATGACTTGTTGGAAGCGCTTTTTATCGTCAATATATTTAATACGCCCAATGGTGAGGTGGGGGACGAAATTCTGCCTGTCCCGTTTGAAACCCAATTTGTCCATTTTGCTTAAAACCCCTTTGGCAAGTTTTACCAAGCTTTCGTTTTTCTCAATCCCAAACCAAATGACCCGGGGTTTATAGGAACTCCCGAAAATGCCAATATCCCTTATTTCAAGTTTAAAACCTGAATGCAGGTTAGCAATTTCTGATAAGCTGTTGGATATTTCAGGTATCCTTTCTTCCGGTGTTTCCCCA
>JAJRTT010000111.1 GCA_024278155.1 Bacteroidota bacterium
AGCCGATATCCCTTCCCAATTTTCGCCATCCATTGAAATCATATCACCATATTCCTGAATGGCCGGGCCATCATCGCAACCTGCAGGAAAATATCCCCAATTGTTAAATACTTTATAACCGAACCAATATTGCTGTGAAGTATCAATGTAAACGGGGTTGTCAAGATTTACAATGTTAAATTCGTCTATTGTAAACAGGGATACTTCCTGGCTCATTACTTCAGTGCATGCATTATTTTCCCCAGTCCATATTTTTAAGGTGTAAGTGGCATTTTCATCCCCATTCGGGAAGAAGGACATTTTAGAGACTTCCATTCCGTTAAACGGGGCAAGGTCAGAAGGAGTCCAGCGGGAGGCCACATAAAAGAAAGCACCACCTGCAAGACCAATTCCGTTGCCGTTGTTTTCGCCGGTATCCCAATGAACCCATTCCCCATTGCCACTACCGCCGGCGGGCTCGTCCCAATAAAGAGTCAAATCATTGTTTTCAATTATGCCAAAAAGGTTTGTTGGTGGGTATAATGGATCTTTAGTCAACGATTTTAATGTAGAGGACTTTTTGTCGATTGCTTGAAAACCCGTTTTGTCTTGTGCATGCGCACTCAACATTAAAGCAATCAGAGATGCAAGGATAACAGCTTGTTTCATGATGAGTCGATTTTAGTTTATTCTATTGCCACTTTGCGGATTGTTATAACGCTATCATAGGTGTTTATGACCCTGAACAGGTAAACCCCTTTTGGAAATGCCTGGCAATCTAATTTTGACAATCCATTTCCAATCGATTCCCTTGAGATGACATTGCCTAAAGGATCAATGATTTCCAGGAAATAAACCCCTTCATATGGTATTTCAATATTAATGTCCTGGCTACGGTTACATGGGTTGGGGAAAATCCCTATGTTTTTCTTTTTATCTACCTTGCCGATCCCTTCGGGCAATAGCACAACAATTTCCGATTCCAACATATCCGTTATCAAACCAAGGTCGTTATTGGCAATTGTAATCCCACAAGGGAAATTACCTGTTGAAACAGGGATACCTGAAATGATGCCCGTACCTGCATCAAAGGAATACCCATCGGGGATGTATTCGCCCCACCATGAGATTGAACCGATATCGCTTGTGTCGGAAAGCTGCAATTGAAATTCATATGCTGTGTTCAAATAAGCGGTGTCGTAATAAGCGGATGTGATTTTAGGATAGAATTCATCTATATAACAAGTATTGAAGATTGTGTCCATGTAGATGACATTGTCATTTGTGGAGCAACAAAGCAGTTTTGAGGTGCCACCTGCAAAGCCCGCCCCGCCATATCCGCTGGCCAATAATCCGTACATACTGCCAATATCTTCGATCCAAATTTCTGAATAAATACTTTTTGAAAACCCGGAATAAAAATAATACCGCTGTTTCTGTTCCCCGTTGATATTTACGTAATCGATACTGTCGCAGATAAGCAGCGCATCCGTAAAATCGTAATAATAATTATCAATGTAAATGCTGTCACCAGCTTCAATGTTGAAATCGTATATCAACCCATCTTCATCAGGTCCTTTATAATAAACCTTGTGATCAATGGTATCTTCACGTAAAAACCCGATCTGTCCCCAGTTAGTTTGTAAAGAATCATCCGACTCAAAAACGTTCAAATAGGTATTGTTGCCAATGGTCGTTTGCCCACTGAATTTGTTGCTTTTTGTGCCTGCGCACTGCGCAACATTAAAAGCCAAATACCCAATACTGACCGTGTTCCATGTTTTTGTGGTGTCGGCTATTTGATATGTATTTTGACCAAAAATAAAGAGTGGGATCAGGGACAGGATAAAAGCAAAGCTTGTTTTCATTGTTAGAGGTTTAAGAATGAAAAATGGCGTTGAAAATTTGCCCCACAATGTACAAAAAAACCTGCTTACCGCAAAGGAAAAAATTGAAGCCTTCGATATATATCAATTCGCAGCAGGTTTGCAAAACACAAGCTGCTTAGAATATACGGTGCCCAGGGCGAAGAGCGGGGCTGTTATTGTCCTTCGGAAAATGTTGTCCAGAAGGGACAAAATGTGTATGCTTTATTGTTTTATCTCAACAAGGTAATCGATCCCCTGACTTTTCGTTCGGTCAATCCCCGCAGGGAGGCCTCGGAAACGGTAGCCTCAAAAAAGTAGGTGCCCGGGCTGCATTCCTTGTTATTGGTTTGGTCGGTGCCGTCCCATTTGAAGAAAGGGTCTTCGGTTTCATAAACGATGGTTCCCCATCGGTTGAAAATGGTCAAATCCAGTTTTATGACCGAGTTCACCGAATCGGCAAAATAAAAATCATTGAACCCATCGCCATTGGGTGTAATAACACGGGGAAACCAAATCCGGCCACACTCATCAATATCCACACAAATGGAATTGCTGAAAAAGCTTTCGTTCCATAGGGAATCCAGTGCAGTGACCGCAAAGCAGCCCACAACGGAAGGCGGATCCGTTTGAAACACATAAAAATCAAGAATGGTAGAATCAATAAGCTGATAATCCGAACTTTCATTGGGGGCATAATAGATATAAAAATTCAAATCTTCAACGGTACAGGTATCGGGATAAAACCAGGTTAAATCATTGTTGAGCATCTCGCAATTTGTTTCCAATGCAAGGACCGGGGGACAAGGCGGGACATTGTCAATGGGCCTTCCACAGTTTTCCTGTGAAAAGTTGATAATTGGGTCAATGAGCCCACTGGAAAAATAGCTTCCTGTACATTTTATCTCGTAGCAATACTCTTTGCCGTTAATTAAGTTAGAATCGGCAAAAGAAGGGGTTGGCGACCATCCGATGGAATCAAAACCGAGGCTTACCGGGTCTTGCCTGTAAACCACAAAGGTGTCGTTTGTCCAGGGGACATTGTTGTTCCAGCTTAACAAAAGTTTTTGATCGGAGGGCTTGATATCAAGAAAAACAGAAGGTACATGAACAGTGGAACCAATCAGGAAGTAATTGTTCGGGTCCGAATTATAAAAGTCAATCCGGTAAAGGTGCTGAAGTTCTTTTGTGTTCAACCCGGAATCATTGAATATGGTATCGTTAAGCGAGCCATAGGTCGCTACTTTCACAAATTCCGATCCCGCCGAATTATCTTTCCTGAAAACCTGGTACTCAAACGGGCCTGGTGTTTGGGAAAAATCCAGTTCAGTAGGTTTCGACCAGGCAAAATAAATACTTCCGTTGGATTTATCCGTTGCCGTAACGCTCACATTGGTAATAATCGGCATGTCTTTTTTCAAAGTGGCACAAGCTTCTTCCGATGCATAGCCCTCGGCCCCATCCGCAAAAACAGCTGTTACCATATAGCAATATTCTATTCCGTGTATAAGGCCGTTTCCATTGTTGTCGTCAGAAAATTCAGAAATATTCATTCCACTTATTTCTTTGACAAATGAATAGCCCGTGTATGCCGGAACCCCGGTTTCGCAAGGGCCGGGCACAAATCCATAAAACCCTGATTTTCGATAGATATTATAACCCACTGCATTGGTACAGGTACTTTCGTCCCAATCTAAGTTGATGGATATTCCTAAGGGAGTTGCCGTAAGGTTTTCGGGTGCAGGTCCCACAACCGTAATGTTTATCGATGAGTAAGCGGTTAAGTTGGGGTTTCCGTCATCAATGGCTTTTAAAGAAGCAGTATGCGGGTTTTTGCGTATATGCGAACATTTTGTCTCCCACACAAATTGATTGCTGAGCGGACTTGGCTGCGGAGTGGAATAGAAAGGGACTATCTGTGCTGGCGATTCAGTGACACTAAATGGACTTCCACTTGCACTGAAAGTTATATTATCGCCATTGGGATCCGTAGTAACAATATCAATGGCTATTGTCTGCCCGGCCTCCACACAGGTATCGGTAATCGCATTGATTACAGGTGGGTCGTTGTTGCAGGCATCAATCTGGATTTGCATGTCCCTTGTCACATACCCTATTTTAACACCGTTGCGCCATTCCTCCACAATGAAGGCCACATTGTATTCCCCTTGCAATACCGGACTGTCCCAAATCAGGTCACCGGTGGTTTCGTCAATGCTAAAACTTACACTTGCCTGTGGAAGCGTATATCCCGGAATGGGCAGGCCGTTTGCGCCACGGCAAATAGTTAGTTTATAGGAAATACTGTCGCCATCGGGATCATAGGCCCCGGGATTATGGACAAAAAGTTTGTTCACGCAACCAATATCAATGGGCGGGTTTTGCAATACCACCGAACTGTTTGGCCCAAGGAAGGGGTTGATGAAAAGCTCGGTTTGGATAAAAAACGGGATATTCACCGAATTGGGGATATTGATTATCCCGTAATTCCTGTTTGGGTCTTCCACGCTAAGCAAAAAGGTGGAACTGCCACTGTAAGTATGCTGGCCCTTATAAATGTTCTTACGGATGATGGGGGTGATTTCTGTCTTGCTTGCACGGCCAATTACCGAAGAAGTGCCATCGCCCCAATTAATTTCGAGCTCGGGACGGTCGGCAGGACTGGGAGAGTATGTGTAAGTTGTGATGGTGATTTCGTAAGTGAGGCCTTCGATATGCTTGTACGTGATTTCCCCAGCCCTCTCGTGCGTTGCAAAAGCACAGGAAACCACAAAAAGAAAAATAAAAAAGAAAGTTGATTTTCTAAACATAAATATTCTTCTAAAGCATCAAAATTAAGTCCAACCAAAAGTACAAATAATATTTAGTATCAAATGAACGAATATTTGGGCTGATTATTTAGTGGATAAGGCATTGATTGATGTACACTGGTTTTTATGATCTTTATGATTTTGTTGTTTCTCGAATTAATCATAGTAATCGGTCTTATCAGTCAAATCAGTATAGCATTAAAAAGGGATAGATTTTTTTTAGCCTGTACAGGATTTAATGTAATTTTGCAATATGTACGTACCCAATGCCGAACAGGAGAAAAAAGATATCCTAAACAAATACCGTCAATTGCTCAGGATATGGAGGCCCAACAAAAATGAAGACAAAGATCTGGTGAGGAAGGCTTTCAATTTTGCTGTGGACGCACACAAGGATATGCGCCGCCGTAGCGGGGAGCCCTACATTTACCACCCCATCGAAGTGGCCCATATCGTGGCCGGTGAAATCGGGCTTGGGAAAACATCCATCATTTGTGCTTTGCTCCATGATGTGGTGGAAGATACGGATTACACCCTTGCAGATATTGAAACGCTATTTGGTGCGAAAGTGGCAAAGATCATTAACGGCCTTACCAAGATCAAGGACATTTTCGATCAGGACACCGCTTCCATCCAGGCAGAGAATTTCAAAAAGATACTGTTGACGCTTTCCGATGATATACGGGTTATCCTGATAAAAATTTCGGACCGCCTGCACAATATGCGCACGCTGGAAGCCATGCCCAAGCACAAACAGTTGAAGATTTCTTCCGAGACTTTTTATCTCTATGCGCCACTTGCCCATCGTCTGGGATTATATGCCATTAAGTCCGAACTGGAAGACTTGTCCCTAAAATACCGGCAGCCCGAGATTTACAACACCATTTCCGCAAAACTCTCCGAATCATTGCCTGATAGGAAAAGGTTTACCCGCAAGTTTATCTATCCCATCAAGAAAAGCCTTGGCCTTCAGGAATTCGATTATGAAATTATTTCGAGGGACAAGTCAATTTACTCCATCTGGACAAAGATGAACAAGAAAAATATCCCGCTTGAGGAAATATTTGATCTGTTTGCCATCCGCATTATTATTGATACGCCGCGTAAAAGTGAAAAGGTGGATTGTTGGCGGGTTTATTCATTGATTACCGACCAGTACCGGCCCAACATTGAAAGGTTGCGCGATTGGATTTCCATTCCAAAAGCAAATGGATACGAAGCTTTGCATACAACCGTAATGAGCCATGAAGGCAAATGGGTAGAAGTGCAGATTCGCACAAAAAGGATGGACGAAGTGGCCTAAAAAGGTTTTGCCGCCCATTGGAAGTACAAAGGTGCAACGGCTTCTTTATCGGAGACGAGTGTTGACAATTGGCTCGAACGCATTCGGGACATGTTGCAAACCAGCGATTCGGACGCACTTGATTTTGTGGATGATTTCCAGGGTTTTTTAATTTCCGACGAAATTTATGTTTTTACGCCCGCCGGCGAACTGAGGAACCTGCCTGTCAAGTCCACGGTACTCGATTTTGCCTATGCCATCCATTCCGAGTTGGGGAACACCTGTATCGGGGCCAAGGTAAACCAGAAACTGGTCCCGCTCAACTATGAGTTGAGGAGTGGGGATCAGGTGGAAGTCCTTGTATCCAAAAAACAGGCCCCCATAAACGACTGGTTCCATTATGTGGTTACTGCCCGCGCCCTTACCCAAATCAAACAGGCTATCAAGGAACAAAAAAAGAAGTTCATCAATGAAGGGATGAAAAAACTGGACGACTATTTCCGTCAGTTGGACGTTGAAGCCGATGTTTCCAATATAGCCAATTTGCAGAAAAAACACAACTATCCCAGCCTTGTGGAGATGTACTACGATATTGCCCAGGGCATTATTGGCCTGAAGGAGATAAAAGCCTGTTGCGAAGAAAGTAAAGGCGAGGGATGGTTCGACATGATAAAAAGGCCTTTCACACGGTCGAAGGTAAACGAGAACAAAACCTTGTCGGAAGTAGTTACCCAGGAATTGAAAAAGCGTTCAAAAACCCTTGTCCTTGACAACGAAATCCATAAAATAAGTTACGATATTTCAAGCTGCTGCAACCCCATTCCCGGTGATGACATTGTGGGGTTTATCGATCCCAATGAGGCCATAAAGATCCATCGGGTCAACTGTCCCGATGCCACTAACCTGCTTGCCAAATACGGAACACGGATAATCAAGACTCATTGGAACGATAAAGAATCCATTAGCTTCCTCACAGGTGTCAAGGTCAATGGGGTCGATCAAAAGGGGATCATGCAGGAAATGGTTGGAATTATTACCGAAAAAATGGGCCTGAACATACGCTCATTCAAGATGGATTCAGATGGGGGCCTCATCGTGGCCGAAATAATGCTGTACGTATATAGCACAAAAAACCTGGAAGCCCTGATAAAAAACCTGAAAAAGATTTCCCTAGTGAAAAAGGTAGAACGGATACATTCCCTCCGAAGGATATTAAATAGTTGATCTGCAAAACTCAAAATTCCAAATTCCAAAGCCCAAAATACAAAAGGACAAAATTCCGATATTCGTTTTTTGTGATTTGTTCACTTAGGGCTTAAAAAAGGCAAAATTGTGTTGCCCCTTTTCCCCATTGTGGAAAAATTATTTTAATTTAATCTAAATAGAACATAAAAAAAACCCTATTTTTATCCCGAAATTCATTCTCCGAAAAATTGGAAACCTGAAATGAACAATTCATTAA
>JAJRTT010000112.1 GCA_024278155.1 Bacteroidota bacterium
GGCGATTTGCCCATCAGGGTTGAAATATATGGTTTCACGTCCAATTGAAACCAAGGATATCAAATTGAGAATAAATTGCGGGTATTGTTGTATTATATTCCATCAGATATGGGTTACAACAATAGCAAGCTTAACAGTTTTAAAGGGTTTTCCAAACAAATATTTAAATGCCTATTCCCCAAAAACCTCTTTCAGCTTGTTCTGAAGGTCTTCCCCGCGGATGTTTTTTGCAATGATGATACCTTCGGGGTCCAGCAGGATATTGGAAGGGATGGAACTGATGCCATAAAGCTTTCCGGCGGCATTGTTCCAGTATTCCAAATCGGAAACATGGTGCCATGTGAGTCCGTCGTCTTTCACGGCCTTCATCCATTTGTCCTTGTCCTTGTCAAAAGAAACACCAAGGATGTCGTAACCTTTGTCCTTATAGGTATTGTACGATTTCACCACATTGGGGTTTTCGTTCCGGCAGGGGCCGCACCACGAGGCCCAAAAATCGACCAGCAGGTATTTTCCGTAAAGTGACGAAAGTGTTACTGGCTTTCCCTCCATATCGTTCATTGTAAAATCAATGGCCGGTTGGCCGATGGCCACTTTCTTCAAAATTTCTATTTTGTCCATCAATGATTGGGTATATTTCGAAGCTTTCACGTAATCATCAAAATTATTGACCACGGGTTCCATGTCCTTTTCGTTGTACGAGTACGAATTCCTCAGCAGCACATAGGCCGATACCACCGAGCTATTGTTTTTCATGGCATAATCAAGGATGAATTGTTGTTGTTGTTTGTCGGTTTCGTCAAAAATGTTTTCCCATTTGGCAATGGCTTCTTCGTCATTGTCTTTCCGCGCCTGTTTGAAATTTGTCCAGGCTTCGTTCAATTTCTCATCAAAAAAATTCGATTGT
Source organism: Bacteroidota bacterium (assembly GCA_024278155.1). Classification (GTDB taxonomy): domain Bacteria; phylum Bacteroidota; class Bacteroidia; order Bacteroidales; family JAADJA01; genus JAADJA01. The sequence continues at coordinate 908 of JAJRTT010000112.1, forward strand.
TCCTGGAATTCATCGTATTGTTTCTGGGCAGCTGAACCATTAATTTCGGGGTGCTGTATATCTTCCACATCGGCTATTAATTTAATATCGCCCTTGTCCACAAAAACCTGGATGTACCTTGGCACACCCTCCAGATTGATATAATAAACTTCGGGATAATCTATAGTGCCCTTGAATGTAAAAATACCTTGTTCGGCCATTGTTGAATCCAGGCTGACCCAATCACCGGCTTCCCTTTTATAGAGAAAAACCTTTCCGCCAAAATCGCCGGTTATGGTTCCGTTAATGGAATAATTAGTTGTCTCTTTGGGTTCGTTTGAGCAAGAAAACAATATAGTGCTTGCGAACAGGAGTAAGAATAGGTTTTTCATGGAAATCGTTTTATTTTGTTTGAACATATGATTTTGGCCGCAAATATAACCTACAATTTGCAATAGAGTTGGTTTTCTTTTGGTATTTTGTTAAAGAGTTGTTAAGATATGCTAACTTTGTCCAAAAGAAATTAAAATGAATACCATAATTTCATCAAATATCGAAGCAATTGGGCAATTTTTCGAAAAACATAAAATTGAGAAAGCCTATGTTTTTGGTTCTGCTGTTACCGATGATTTTAATGAAGATAGTGATATTGATTTTTTGGTGAAATTCCATGATGGCTTGGATCCACTTTTAAAAGGTAGGTTATGGTGGGAACTGCATGATGCTTTGAGGGATTTTTTTAAGAGGGAAATAGATTTGGTTACCGAGAATTCCTTAAAAAACCCATATTTTATCAAAGAGTTGGAAAAAACAAAAAAGAGGATATATGGACAACAAGGGGAAAAAACTGTTGTTTGATGTTTTAACGGCTATCAACAAGATTGACAGCTATATTGGGGAGCAAAAGCTGTTTGAAAAATATGAAAAAACCCCTATGTTACAGGATGCGGTTGAGAGGAATATTGAAATAATTGTGGAAGCAATGAACAAGTTGTTAGTGATTGAACCTGAAATTGAAATTACAAATGCAAGGCGGGTGGTGGATGCCCGAAATAAAATCATCCATGGTTATGATGAAATAGAAAATACCCAGATCTGGGGAATCGTAATAAATCATTTACCGGTTTTGAAAGATGAGGTGGAACATTTTTTAAACGAATAAAACAATCATTTAAAAAAATGAACGGCTTATCATATCCCCGTTGTGTTCAAGTTCCCCAAACTAACGGTTATCATCCGGTTTCTTTCCCTGTTTTCCTCGTCGTACAAACGAATTGTAACCTGAAGGTGCATGTTATATACGCTAATGGATGTATCTTTTGAAGAAATGTTCCCGACTTTCAGAATATCTGAATTGATGATACCATATTTTCGGGAAGGGTCGGCCTCAAAGATTTCATCCCCTTGTTCCAGGAATTTCCTGTCGTAGTTTTTATTGAATTCATAAATATTTGCAATTTCATCCAAAGTAATTATTTGTAGGTTTTCAACACCATCAAGGTTGGTAGTAAACCAGGTATGGGCGTGTTCATCAATTAAACAACGGTTTAAATTATCTTTGACAAGGATACGGGCATTGTTGATAATGGCACGGCCATAAAAGTTACTATTGAAAGTATAAATCTTATCATAAGTAATGGCATATCGCATGTTGATCCCACCAATGATCTTTCGGAATTTTGGATAAAAGTGAAACGCATTATATGCTCTGATGATAATAGCAAAATTGGAAGCAAAAACCAATGAGTGCATGGGATTGTCGAAGATAAGAAAACCTCCGTCCCCAGTACTTATGAAGTTTTTTTCAATTTCTTCCCGGGAGTATTTTTGAAAAATGTAGGCATGGTTTTTAAAACATAAATTGAGGGTGGAATCAAATATGATCTTGAACAAAAATGGGATCAACGATTGTTCAAATCCTGCAAATGCGCTGTACTGGTACATGTCGATACCAAGAACTGATTTCTGGCCGATTTTCTGATAGGAAATATAGTGTTTTAACTCGTCCAGAAGCTGCGTATGGTCAGGGATAATATTCGTTTTTTCAAATACTACCCTTTTGTCTTTCTCCTCTAAAATCTTGATTATTTTGTTGTAATCAATCTTTTTAATGAATTTCGTTTTTGCCATAGTGTTTTAAAGTTTGTTTTATAATATCTGTACTTATTGGACAATAGAATATAAATCAATTCGTATTTGCAGTTAAAGGTTATGGGTTAGGCGATGGTTTATGTGATAAGCCCCCATCAACACATAACACTTAACTTTTTTAACAAATAACTTATGCCCTGATAACATATTTATCAATCAACATCGCATATGCAGGGGTTATGAGCCTATATTTTTAGTTTCCTCCCTTTCCAATTATAGCTACTAACGATTCCGAGAGCCCCGGCCAATATGATATAAATTGGATAAATAACAATGAGCGGGACGGAATAAACAAACAGTTTCATTTTTTTTGCAAAACTAACTATTCCTATCAAAACGGGGAGGTCGATTATATATTTGACCGCAAATATATATGCGGTCGTTTTCCAGAATCCGGAATGGAAAAAACTTATGGCCACCGCTGCCAACAACAGCAGGTTCATCATATAGACCGTAAACGATATTACCAGTATTTTCAGGTCATAGCCCTTGTTTTTTGATGCCCACCTTATCCTTTGATCAAAAAATTCACGTAAAGTCTCCAGGGCTTCGGTATAAACAAAAGCATCTTTGCTTTTCAGGAACCGGACAGAATTGCTTCCAAAACGTTTCCGGATCCTTTGAAGCAGAAAAACATCATCTCCCGAAGAAAACCTGTCGATACCAAAACCGCCCACATCAAAGAAAGCTTGTTTTTCATAGGCCAGGTTGGCGCCATTGCACATTATGGGGTGGCCGGTTTTTATGGCCCCGGCTGTCATTGCTATCAGGCTCAAGAATTCCAGGCTTTGTATTTTCTGGAAGAACGATTTTTCCTGATGGAAACTTACCGGGCCCACGATCATCTTGGGTTGTTTTGTTTCGTAGAGCGATACGATCGTTTTGATCCAGTTTTTATCCGGCAGGCAATCGGCATCGGTCGTGATTATCAAGTTTCCCAACGATTGCTCTATGGCCGTGCGGATGGCTTTCTTTTTATAGGCCTTCGTCTGTGTCTCCCCCTTTATGCGAAGGAGTTTAATGGAAAAACCTTTTCCGGCCGTTCCATTTCCATCAGGGCTTGAAAGGCGGGCTTTGTGTTGCGAAATAAAATTGTTTACCGTCCGTACCGTATTGTCGGTAGAATGGTCATCGATTACGATTATTTCATATAAATAATCGGGATAATCCTGAAGGCAAAGGTTTGACAGGAGTTTTTCAATTGTGTTTTCTTCATTTCGTGCCGGGACGAGGACACTCACCCGGGTTTTGGGTTTGGGTGAAGTTTTCTTGAACTGCCCAAGCGAAAACCAGCCAATACTGAACATGGCAATAATCACAAAGTAAAAACCCCCGAAGAAAACAAGTAGGATAAAATACAGGAGAACCAAATCATTCATTTTTTTTCCTTCTGAAAAACTTAAGCCTGAAAACGAAGAATGTCCCCACAATAGCAGGAAGCGCCAGGTTGACAATCCACAATGCAAACGAAGACGCAAAAATACCAAATTTAATCATTTCGGAATATTCACCAAAGGTGGTAAAGTAAAGGCTGATAAAATAGACCGATACGGCTCCGCGAATCCCAAGTTCGGTAAGGGTAACGGTGGGAATGGCCGTCATAATAAAAAAGACAATCGAAATAATCATCAATCCATGGAACAACGGGATTTCGATTGAAAACAACATTAAAAAAAGGTAAAACTGCAAACTAAAAACACAATATCGGAGAAAACTAAAAATAAAAACGGTGGCAAGTTCCGTTGTTGTGTATTCGGAAATCACTGAAAAATATTCTTTTGCCTTAACAAACCGTTCTTTCAAGATCCTGTTCACAAAAGACGGCAAGGCAGATATGTTCAGGAAAACAAGCAAGAGCGCAGCATCAATTCCCAATACGATTATGATGATCCCTGAATATAAATATACGGAATAGAATTCGGCTGTATTGAAATAAATGGGGAAATAAAACAAAAAACTTATGGAACCCACCACAAAGGTCGTGAGCAATTGGCTGAAACTCCCGATCATGGTGATAAAAACCCCTTTCCAGGGATTTACTTTCTTGAGGATAAAAACACGGCCAAACCACTCGCCTACCCGGTTTGGGGTAAACACGCTCACCGATATGCCGGAAAGGACCGCTTCGAATGATTTAAGGAAGGAGACCCTTTCAACTTTGCCGATCAGGTATTGCCATTTAAGGGATTCGATTCCCCAATTGACGATCATGAGCAGGAAAATCCATGTAACAAAGAAACTGATATGGGGCTCCTGGCCAATACCTGAAAAATAATCGACCAATGTATGCCAATCGACCTGGATTTCTTCATCCCCTCTTTTCCTTTGGAATATTTCCTTGTAGATATAAAAATAGGTCACAAAAACAATCATCGAACGGATGATTATATTGTAGGTCTTGTTTTTGTGTATATTTGTAAAATACTTCATAAAAATTATTCACAAAAGTACTTTTTTCATTGAAACCGGAACGAATAATATTGGGCATCGACCCCGGGACCAATATCATGGGTTACGGGTTAATCAAAAACCAGGGCACGAAGATAAATTTGTTGGCTTTTGGAGTAATTCAATTGAGCAAATACGATAATCAGGCACTAAAGTTAAAGAAAATTTTTGAAAGGGTATTGAGTTTGATCGATGAATACAATCCCGATGAAGTTGCCCTCGAAGCCCCATTTTACGGAAAAAACGTTCAATCCATGTTGAAACTGGGAAGGGCCCAGGGAGTGGCCATGGCAGCCGCGCTTTACCGTTCTGTCCCGATTTTTGAATATTCCCCCAAAAAAATAAAACAGTCCATAACCGGAAACGGAAATGCTTCCAAGGAACAGGTGGCCGCTATGCTCATGAGCCTTTTGGCCCTTAAAGAAAAACCAAAATACCTTGATTCATCCGATGCACTTGGTGTTGCTCTTTGCCATTATTTCCAAAAAAACCCGTCAACAGGCGGTTCTTCCTATTCGGGCTGGGGGCAATTTGTGAACAAAAACCCGGGGAGGGTGGTTTGAGGAAAAAGAACAGGTAATTATAATAAACCCATGTTAATTTTCAAAATCCCCTTTTGAAGGGTTCCAGGTTTTAATCTTGCATTTTCTGGCGGCCATTTCCAATTCATTATCAGAGTTTAAGAAAAGGTTTGCTTCAATTGCAATTGCAGAGGCAAGTTGAAAGGCATCGCATCCTTTTAATGCGTATTTTTAAGCAAGTCTTCCAGAATTTTCGATAAGTTCATTACTTACCGCGGGCACATCAACAATTACCCATTGATTTTCAAATTCATTTTTTATTTTATCGTATTGTCCTTGGTTAATTCGATTTCCCCTTAATGCACGCTTAATAGTAGCGTAAAACTCAGCATAAGTTATAGCTGAAGTAGCAAATGTATTTTCAACAGAAATTGATTTTTCAAATATAAAATTTTGGATTTCGGTTATCCCTGCCTCTTCAATGAAATACTTTATCCATGCCGAGGTATCAAGAAATATTTTCATAAGGTTAATTTCTGTCCATTATAACCATTTCTGATGCAGTAATTCCTTTACCTTTCATTTTAATGGCATTAAAATGCTTAATATGCTTTTTGTCCCCAACTTTTATTAGTTTTGTTTTTTTCTTCCTCATTAATAAGTTAAGGGCATAAAGCAATTCTTTTTCGTCAATATCTTTCAAGACTTGAGCCAGTTCAATATTTTTCACTTCTCTTTGAACTATCATGTTTTCTGTTTTTTTACAAATATACTTCTAAAGTTATTGAATGACAAATGTTTTTTATTTAATCTGCATAAATATACACATTTTTCCGAATTAAAAAGTATAATGGGGCGTGAGAATGTTACTTGCTGTTTATCAGCGAATAATGGCGTCATATCTTAAGGGGTGAAGATAAAATATGCTTAAATCCCAATTTTTTTGCGGCTTAGGTTAGAATTTGATTATACAAATTTTCTGTGTACCCAAACCCAAAATGATTCCGATGGGCAACATATCCTTGGTAGGTTTTTCTAACCCTTATTTACTGTTTCGATAAAAGCCCCTCTTTCACGGAAATAAACAACGCCAGCAAAAATGAGTATCAATAATGTACTTACAGCGGTCCGTAATATCATATCCTCAATTGAAAGCTTATCTTTAATCAGAAAAAGGACAAGGGCAAAAGCGGTATAAAGGACAATGGTTTTTATATCGTAATCTATCCTGAAGTGTCTGCGCCCAAGGAAAAACGAAAGTACCATGATAGAAAAATAGCAGGCAAATTGTCCCCAGGCCGAGGCCATGTAACCCCAAACCGGGATAAGCATTACATTGAACAAAATAATGACAATTGCCCCGATCAAATTAATGTATGCACCATAGCGGGTTTTGTCGGTGAGTTTGTACCAAATGGACAGATTGATGGTTATCCCAAAAAATATTTTGGCAAACAGGATAACCGGGACAATGCTCAAGCCTTCCCAGAATTTTTCATCGATAAAATACTTTGCAAAATCAATGTACAAGGTCACACCGAGGAAAATGAGAAGTTCGAAAATCACAAAATACTTCATCACATCGGCATACATCTTTTTGGAATCCTTATCTTTTGCCTTTGCAAAAAAGAAGGGCTCGGCGGCGTACCTGAACATTTGTGTAAATATGGTGAGCAAAACGGCCAGCTTAAAATTGGCGCCATAAATACCCACAATCTGCAATGCTTCCTCTTTATCGGGCCAAAAATATTTTAGGAAAATCTTGTCCGAAACATCGTTGAACATCCCCAAAAGACCAACGATAAGAATGGGGAAAGCGTAGTTCAACATCCGCTTTAGCAATGCTTTGTCAAATTTCAGTTTTATTTTAAAAATGTCGGGTATTAAAAGGATGAGCGTAACAATACTGGCAATAAGGTTTGAAATAAATGCGTATCCAACACCAATATCCGGGGAATAGAAAACCAGCAAGGGCGAATCCGGGTTGCTATCTGCGATCCAGGGACAAACCCAAAGGAAAAAGACGTTTAACACGATAAGGACAACGACATTGATTACTTTGATAATGGCAAAGCGGAATGCCTTGTTTTGTTGCCGTAAACGGGCAAAAGGAATGTTTGAAAAAGCATCGATACCGATAATCAGCCCGAAATAAATGATGTATTCATGGTGTGGTGAATAGTGGATCAAATCGGCGATGGGCTGCGAAAACAACAAAACAATCCCAATGAACATCAGGGATGTGACCAAAAGCGCAATGAAACCGGTACCATAAACAAGGTCTTTGTTTTTTTCTTTTTCAGAATACCTGAAAAAAGTGGTTTCCATTCCATAGGTCAGCAAAACCAATAGCAGGGCGGCATAGGCATAAAGTTCGGTGACAACACCATATTCGCCTTTCTGGAAAACCCGTGTGTAAAAAGGGGTCATCAAGAGAAAATTCATCAGCCGGGGAACAATGGTCCCCAATCCATAAACCGCTGTCTGACCTGCAAGTTGCTTTAAGTAATTCAATAGTGGATTTTATAATTTGAAACGCAAATGTACATATTTTGTTATATTTGCAATACACATGGAGGGTATACAACGAATTGCGCCTTTTGTGGGATTTAGGGCCTTGGTGTTTTAGTGGCTTAAAAACCATGAGCCACTAAAACACAAAACACTCACTAAAAATAAATATAAGGATATGGCTTTTGTATTGATTTAGTGCAATTTGTAGTACGCCCCACTTGAACCACTAAAAGGTAAAACAGAAGATATGGCTAAGGAAATCGAACGTAAGTTTTTGGTTTTGAACGATGATTATAAAAAGGGATCGGAAGGGATACTTTATAAGCAGGGGTTTTTGAACACCCATAAAGAGCGTGTTGTCAGGATCCGCTTGGTTGGAAAGAAAGGTTATTTGACCGTAAAGGGGCTCACAAGTAATATTTCACGTTGCGAATATGAATACGAAATCCCTTTCGATGAAGCGGAACATATGCTCAACGAAATTTGTGAAAAACCGATTATTATAAAGAAACGATATAAAATCCCGAGGGAAAGTTTCGTTTGGGAAGTGGATGAATTCCTTGAAGACAATAAAGGCCTTGTGATTGCCGAAATTGAATTGGAACATGAAGGCCAGGAATTCCCCATACCTTCCTGGCTGGGAAAAGAGGTGAGCGGGGACCCTAAGTATTACAATGCAAACCTGGTTCGGTTTCCTTATTTGAAATGGTGAAATTAATAGAAAATTATAGTTTTAGAATTGACCTGGGGTTTTGCCCTGTATCAAAAACCCTAAAAACCATTATCGAATTATTGTCCGGTTTATAAACTATTTTCCAGTGGTTTACCATTTATCGAATAGGCAACAATTTCCTCTTTTTCCAAAACATCTTGAATTTGTTTTAAAACAGATTCATTATTGGTATTAAAAAGCTTTTTGGCCAAATCTATTTTTGTTATCTCAAAATTCATATTGATTACTTTTATGAGAAGTAATTAATTCTATTTATGCAAAAATAGGACATCTATTAAATAGCAATTGATTCGGGTGTTATTTTTTACTGTTGGAAATTGCTAAAATAGCTTTGATTTACAGTATTCCAGTGAAAATTGATTATGAATAAACTAAATTTGTTAAATATTTGTTAAAATTAGGTAAAACCATACCTGAATAAAATATTTGATATACTTTTGCTTCATCTGGTAAACGAAAAACCGGATTTGTTCTGAAAAAAGATTTAAAAATATTCTAACTGTCGCCAATAGGTGATAGTTCACAAAGGTTTTCATAATTCGATTCTTTTGGGTTTGGCGGGGTCTACAATCGTGGGCTCCGTTTTTTTATGCCCTTTTCCCAAACTTCCTACCGCTTATATTTTCCAATAGCAACATTTCGGTGATTCTGTAAAAAGTTAACGAAGTGGTATGTTTTGCAGGAAATTTAGTTCGCAATATATTTTCTTTTGCATATTCCGGGTTAAAACATAAGGTGAATATGAAGTATCTTTGCGCCTGTTTTAACAGGGGCAAATATGATTAAAAAAGACTCCGGGGCAATTTATAATAAACTCCTTGAAGGTTATTCGCGCAAGCTTGAGAAAACAAAACGCAAAGCCAGGATGATTTCATTTTTAAGGTTGGCCGTTTTTTTGGGATCGGCATTCCTTATCTATCTGTTCGCAGGTTCCGGATCGATGACGAATTTGTACCTTGTAATTTTCATCGGGACAATTGCCTTTCTTGTTTTGATAAAAATACACTCAAAAGCACTTTACCGGCAACGAATACTGGAGGCTTTTATCAAGATTAACAAGGATGAGCTCAGGTTCATGTCCGGTGATTTTGGCCATTTTGAAAACGGAAAGGAATTCATTGACCATTCCCACCCTTATTCCTATGACATTGATATTTTTGGGGAAGGGTCGCTTTTCCAGTTCCTGGACCGGACGGCAACTTCCATCGGGAAACCAAAACTTGCCGATCGACTTAAAAATCCTTTTATGGATATTGGGGAAATCAGGAAAAATCAACAAACAATTAATAAATTAAGGGAAGAGTTGGACTGGAGGCAAAATTTCCATGCTATTGCATTGTCCGGGAAAGAAAATGAACCGGACAAAAAGCGTATCCTCGATTGGGTAAAAACACCTGCTTCCTTTCAAAACCCAATTTTAAAGCTTTTGGTTTTGATTGTCCCAATTCTCACAATTGGTATGCTTGTTTTGTTTTCGGCCGATATAATTGAGGAAAAACAATTGCTCCTCTATTTTTTGTTGCCCCTTGGCATTTCAGGAAGTTTCAGCAAGAAAATCAATAAAAGGCATATGGAAGTGAGCAGGACTTCGGCAATGCTCGGCAAATACGGGAAACTCCTTTATGAAATTGAAACAGCTGGTTTTTCAACTGATATTTTTTCCGGTTTCAAGGATTCACTGAAAACCGGGGGCGCTTCTTCTTCTGTTGAGATAAAGAGACTCTCTTCTATTCTAAGTGCCCTCGACAACAGGTTGAATTTCGTTTCCTGGGCCTTGTTCAATGGGTTTATGTTGTGGGATATTTTGCAGATGCTGCGCCTCGAACATTGGCAGGCAAAACATCAGGATAGGCTTGAAACCTGGTTTGACATTATTGCCGAAACGGAAGTATTGAACTCCCTCGCCAATTTTTCATTCAATAACCCGGAAGCAGAATTCCCACAGGTACAAAATCCTGATTATATTTTTAAGGCCGAAGAACTTGGCCATCCATTGATCCCTAAAAACGCCAGGGTAGATAATAAAGTGGAAATCAAGTCAACGGGTTTTAGTATAATCACCGGGGCGAACATGGCCGGGAAAAGCACCTATCTGCGGACCATTGGCGTCAACCTGATATTGGGGATGATTGGTGCACCTGTTTGTGTAAAAGGGGTTGCAATAAGCCCCATACAGCTTTATACCAGCATCCGGACAGATGATTCCCTCCAGAAAAACGAATCCTATTTTTATTCTGAACTGAAACGCCTGAAAGCCATAATCGATGAACTAAAACGGGGAACAAAACTCTTTATCATTTTGGATGAAATCCTTAGGGGGACCAATTCAAAAGACAAACACGCAGGCTCCGAAGCTTTATTGAAACAGCTCATTGATTTAAAAGCTACCGGAATAATTGCAACCCACGATGTGGCATTGGGCATCCTGGAAAAATCATTTCCCGATCACATTAAGAATAGTTGTTTTGAAGTAGATATTGATGGAAGTGAGCTCTCCTTTGATTATAAACTCCGTGATGGTGTTTCGAAAAACATGAACGCCACTGTTTTGATGAGGGAAATGGGGATTACGGTTTGACCCGGGCAAAACATTACAATATCCCGGTTTTTTTCAGTATCTCCCTAAGTTCTTTGTTCTTATGGGAATAATCTATCAGGACGGACTCCAGCTCTTTCTGTTTATTGTTTA
>JAJRTT010000113.1 GCA_024278155.1 Bacteroidota bacterium
GCCGAGCCTATTACAACTGTTTTGTTGCTCAACTGGACCCGTGTGTTCGAGATTTCCACCCATCGTTCGTCCCCGTCTTTTGTCAGTATCTTGAAATCATAATTTGATTTTGGGTTGTTGCCTCCAATGCGCTTGTATCCTCTCGCGGTAACTAAATCCTTGAAATCGGGATGGACCACTTCAAAAAACTTCATTTTCAACAATTCCTGTTTCTTGTACCCGGTAATATCACAGATGGCTTTGTTTATGTATATAAAATGCCCGGAATCATCGTAAATGAATACCGCACTCTTGAGGTTCTGTGTCAGTTTCCTGAACATCTCTTCACTGGATTTCAATAGCTCGTAGGCTTTTTTGCGTTCCGAAATGTCGTACAGGTAACCATCATAATAAAGCACTTCGTTGTTTTCGTCGAATATTGTTTTGGCACTGATAACCCCCCAAATAGTAGAGCCATCTTTTTTATAGAGTTGGACCTCCCTCTCTTTCAAGCCATTGTTGTTTTTCAGGGTCTCGATGAATTCGTCCCTTTTCTTAGGGTCAACATAGTGGTCAGAGATTTTCTTGCTTACCAGTTCTTCGGTTGAGTTGTACCCAAGGATTTTCACCATCCAGTTGTTCACATAATTAAAACCACCACCAGGAGTTGATTGATAAAGGCCGATAGGCACATTGTTTTGGAGCTCCTTATATTTTCGTTCGCTTTCGTGGTACGCATCCATCATCCCACTAAAACCCGTAAGGTCGTTCTTCCTCAAGATGTTTAGTTGCCCGCGCAGTTCATTCAGCTCATTTATCAGTTGTGCCTTTGTTTTGTTCGTATCGGTCATTTTTCTGTATTGGATTGAAAAAAAGGTATTTGAAGAAGAATAATGCTTGCCCTGCCTGTTTTAATTCTCAACAAATATAGAGTTATTGCCCATTATACACAAATATTTTCGATTTTGCATCCTGAAATTGTTTAATTTTGGATTGAAATAAACAGGAACATGAATCTTGAACTAATAACAAAACAGGTAACCAATACATGCCGGTCGGTAAGTACTTACATCCGGAATGAACTGAAAAACCTTAAAGCCAAGGATGTGAAGAGCAAGGGCGTTCATGATTTTGTGACATATGTGGATAAGGCCTCGGAGAAGAAGTTGATCAAGGATCTAAAGAGGATATTGCCATCGGCTGGGATAATTGCCGAGGAAAACCAGGGATATAGAAAATCGAATTTGTACAATTGGGTAATCGACCCACTGGACGGAACAACCAATTTTATCCACGGTGTCCCACTGTTTTCCATTAGTATTGCATTGATGGAAGGCGATGAGGTGATTTCGGGGGTTGTTTCGGAAGTAAACCTGCACGAGTATTTTTATGCCTGGAAACAGGGTGGTGCTTTTATGAACGGGCATCCCATATATGTTTCAACTGCCGAAAAGCTGAACGACAGCCTGATGGCAACCGGTTTCCCTTACCATGACTTTGATCGCCTTGATCCCTATCTTGAAGTTTTGAAACATTTAATGCAAAATTCCCATGGTGTCAGGCGGCTTGGGTCGGCAGCTGTTGACCTTGCCTATGTGGCCTGCGGCAGGTACGATGGTTTTTATGAGTATGGCCTTAATTCGTGGGATGTGGCCGCCGGGGCTATCCTTGTGAAGGAAGCGGGCGGAATGGTCAGCGATTTTAGCGGATCGGGCAAGTTTGTTTTTGGAAGGGAAATAGTTGCCTGCAATCAAGGTATCAACGCTGAATTCCTTGAGTTGATAAAACAAGAATTTAAGGGATAGGAGAGGGGGCTTTTCAATAGGCCAAAAAAGTATTAATTGTTCCATTGGAGTTGAATGAAAGACAATAAAAGAAAAGAGCAACAAACCACAAAGGATACACCGGGGCGGAGCCTGGCCAAGGCCATCAGCTGGCGCCTTATCGCATCGCTTACCACTTTCTTGATAACCTTTGTGATTTTCAGGCAAAAGATGAGTGGCCCCTACAAGGAGATTCTCGAAGCCTCAAGTTTGGTGCTGCTTTTTGACGTGATCATCAAAATCGGGATATATTACCTGCACGAACGCCTTTGGACAAATATCACCTGGGGGAAATTCTGGAAACAGCAATATTGGAAACAAGAGGCCTGGAAAAGATTGTACAGGAAAAAACACAAGAAACATCCCTGATTGGCTTAAAATGCAAAAGGGAACGATTACAATAAGGGGCCGCTAATGCGCTAATAACAATTTGCACATTAGCGGCGATATAGACTTTATAACAATTAAAATCGTATGGCATTATTTATCTTTTTCCGTTTCCCTTCGTTATTTTTATTTTCCATAGCTACGGCTATGCAAAAGAAAAATGCCTTGGGAACCAAAAAAATCTTAAATCCTGCCTATATACGACTTCAATCATTATAAAGTCTAATATAAGAATCAAACGAATTTGTAAAATATAAACCGGTGGATTACCATAATAGCATTTTCATGAAAAAAACCTTTCCTCTCATTTTAGCCGGATTGTTCCTCTTCACTTTATTAGGTAAATCAGCCGCTTTGCCAGATGATTCGTTGGCAAAACGAAAACTTGTTTACCAATTTGATATCAAAGAAGAAATTGCCCCTCCCATCTGGAGAAAAACACAGAAAGCATTGCAGGAGGCACATGGGATGGATGCCGACCTTATCCTGATCCACATGAACACATATGGGGGCTTGCTGGATGCTGCCGACTCCATTCGCACTGCAATCCTGAAATCCTATATTCCTGTTTTTGTGTATATTGATAACAATGCCGCTTCTGCCGGGGCGCTTATTTCCATTGCATGCGACAGTATTTATATGAACCCCGGGGCCAATATCGGGGCAGCGACCGTTGTGGATCAATCGGGGAAGCCCTTGCCCGATAAGTACCAAAGCTATATGCGCTCGATGATGCGGTCAACTGCAGAAACAAGTGGTCGCGATCCGGAAATTGCCCAGGCCATGGTGGATCCGTCCATTTATATCGAAGGGGTTTCCGATACCGGAAAGGTACTGACTTTTACTGCCCTCGAAGCTGTCGAAAATGGCTATTGTGAAGGGATTGCCGAATCGGTGGGCGAGGTCTTGCGGATTGCCGGTATGGAGCCCTATGTGATTGTGGAGCAAAAACTCACGGCCGTTGACAGGGTTATCAGTATGCTCATCAATCCATTTGTAAGCGGGATACTTATTATGATAATCGTTGGAGGGATTTATTTTGAACTGCAAACCCCCGGGATCGGTTTCCCCATTGCAGCTTCGGTAATTGCGGCAGTTTTGTACTTTGCCCCGCTTTATCTCGAAGGGATGGCCGAGAATTGGGAGGTATTGGTATTTGTGGTCGGGGTGATTTTGATTGCCCTTGAGGTTTTTGTGATACCTGGCTTTGGTGTTGCAGGCATTTCGGGGATTACCATGGTGGTGGTCGGTTTGACACTGAGCATGGTGGGCAATATCGGTTTTGACTTTACCGGCGTGGAATTAAATGGCGTCATCATCTCCTTTTTTATCGTGGTAATTGCCATGTTTCTTGCATTGTTGTTTTCATTCTACTTCAGTAAAAAAATATTTACGAGCCATATCTTTGGCCATCTTGCGCTGGAAGCAGTCCAGCAATCGGATCAGGGATTTGTTTCTTCCGATTCGTTGTACAGTACAATGTTGGGCGAAAAAGGGATTGCCCATACCGACCTACGCCCCGCCGGAAAAGTGAGGATAGCCAAAAAAGTATTTGATGCCACTGCCGAGACGGGCTATATCAACAAAGGGAGCAAAGTCATCGTAACAGATTACCAGGCTTCGCAGCTCATGGTGAAAAAAGTGTAAGTTGGTATGCAACAGCATTTGGCAACCGACCCCAAACCTGAATTGATCAGAAAAGATAAATTATAAATTCCAATTTGTAAATGATTAAGTGCCAAACTTGTTTCGGGTTTTGAATTTCTTTTTTTGGTTTTACTTGCTGTTTGGATATTGGATTTTCTTGTCAAATAATAAAAGAATATTAGAAATAAGATACCAACGCCTAACCCTTAACGCCTAACCTAAATAAGATGAAAAGCAGGATTGAACTGATAAAAGCCGATATCACAAAACTAAATGTGGATGCCATTGTAAATGCCGCCAATAAAAGCCTCCTTGGTGGTGGCGGTGTGGACGGGGCAATCCATAGGGCTGCCGGTAAATTGCTTTTGGAAGAGTGCCGGAAGCTGAACGGTTGTGAAACGGGGGAGGCAAAAATCACCAGGGGATATGAATTGCCTGCGAAATATATCATCCATACCGTGGGACCGGTATGGAACGGGGGCAAGAAAAATGAAGCCGGGTTGCTTGCCGGATGCTATCGCAACAGTCTGCAACTTGCTATTGAGAACAACTGTAAAACCATTGCCTTCCCTAATATCAGTACAGGCGTTTACCGTTTCCCCAAGGAGGCCGCTGCCGAAATTGCCATCCGTGAAACCCATAAGTTTTTGGAAAACATCAAAAGCATTGAGAAAGTCCTTTTTGTTTGTTTTGACGATGAGAACTTTGGGATTTATCAGGATAAATTAGTTTGAAAACAAAACTTCACCAAGGATTTGTATTCCTGTTGCTGTTTTCAGGGGACAATAAAAAAAGCCATCAATTCTGATGGCCTTTCCATTTTCAATTCAAATATTGATTACTGAACAATGAGTTTTCGTGTTTGCTTTTGGTCGTTGGCAAATATGGTATAGTAATAAATGCCGGTAGTTAAGTCAGAAACATCCATTGATAAATTGGTTTTGCCTTGCTTAACAATCCCCAAATTATCTTTCATGACGATTTGCCCGATCGAATTCCTGAGTTCTGTTTTTACTTCAGAAGCAGTTCCCAGCTGAATACTGAAATAAGTGGTATTGACCGCAGGGTTCGGGTAGTTTTGCGACAATTCAAAAGTTTCAGTGTTCATTACGGCATTTTTCACATCGGTAAAATAGAACTTGTCATACTCCAAATGGGTGATGGTATTCTCATGGGCTTCGTGGTTTTCGAGCCATTCAAAAATACCGGGGGCGCCATCTTCCTGGAAAATAATATGGATCTTGTCATTTACGACCGGTGAAATGGCGGGATATACACATTCCGAAAACAGATATTGTAAATCGGTGTTCAGGTCTTCGGGGCCAATCCATAAGCTTCCGCCATTGTACGACACATTCACCAATATGTGCCGATAGTTGTTTACGGAATTATCAAAGCCCGGGGCAACACTTGCATAGGAAAGGAAAAGATTGTCGTTGTCATCAATTGCCAATTGTGAAAAAGAGGTCATTGACTGGTTTCCATAGCTCATCTGGTCGGGCATAATTTCGTAACTTCCATTCTCGTCGGGCAACATATACCCGGATAGATATCCACCATCAATCAAGTATTGATTTGTATAAGAACTAATAATAGTTGTATCAAGCGGAGCCATTGATTCGTTCCAATAGATTACACCATCGGTGCCTGTTGGGTACCAATAGTAAGTCCCGCCCTCATAATACATTAATTTTTTCGAAAAAGTAATATGTGCTTTTCCCTGGGAATCCAATGCAATGGCACAGGTCCCATCCCCGCAAGGAATGATATCGGAATCTTCGGGAACATTGAACGGGTCGATGGAAGATTCAAAAACAACTGTTTTTTCCCAAGTGTCCCCATTGTCGGTTGATTTGAAAAGCAAACCATCAAAATCATCGAACCCATAACAAAAAGCTATTGTCCCGCCATTGGGAACTGCCCAGGCATAATCGCCATTTGATGAATTCACAAAATAATCCTCGCCAAGTCCATCTATAACTTCATGTTCAATATCCCAAGTCTCACCTCCATCAGAAGAACGGTAATATAAAAGTGCATTGTCCTGTCCCATGTAAGGGGCATCGTAGGTGCGGGCGAGTAAATGAACAAACTCGTTGTTGTCGCCACTGGTCATCATCATAGCCCAAACAATAGACAATCCATCAGGGCCATAAACTTCGGATACGGTCCACTCGCCTTCCCCTTTCACTTCCCTGCGATAAAACTTAATGGGCCCCTGGACACCACCGCCCGGATACCAATAATGTGAAATGATTTCCCCGTTTTCCCCCCATGGGGCATACGATGGCCACCCTGTTCTCTCGTCATCACCAAGGTGCATGTTCAAGGCATCCCAACTTGAATTTTCATAATAATTATAGCCTGTTCCCCGGTTTGGGGTCAAGTTTTCACCGGCTGCTTGCCATATTGCACCTACGGTCCCGTCAGGAAATTCGTAAATCCTGGTTTGTACATTTGTATATGCCTGAAGGTCGTACCAAGTGGTGCCGACAGTGCCAATCAATGGATCGGCCTTTTGCCCGACAATTAATTCAGCCGGATTGACCCGGTCAGGGCTGCTTTCGATTTCAATCTGTTGTACTCTCTTTCTTTTTGCAGTCTTGTAATAA
>JAJRTT010000114.1 GCA_024278155.1 Bacteroidota bacterium
CTTTCCCGCTGCCAACGCTATATGCCGGCAACAGCGGGATTGGTTCAACCACGGGTTTTGCTTCCTGCGTTGCAAAACCCGGGTTTCACTGAAAATCCTTGTTATCGTGGAAGATGGGTTGTGAGTGATGAAGAAGGTTTGTACCAAGGAGTCAAGTTTGAGTCTTAATCCTTGTTATCGTGGAAGATGGGTTGTGAGTACTATAAAGGTAGTGGTTCACATAATGTATACTCCGTCTTAATCCTTGTTATCGTGGAAGATGGGTTGTGAGTATGAAAAAGATTATTTTTATTACAGTACTGATGATGTCTTAATCCTTGTTATCGTGGAAGATGGGTTGTGAGGGATATTGAAAGGGAGTTGGCTGACATAACCGAAATGTCTTAATCCTTGTTATCGTGGAAGATGGGTTGTGAGTTATTTATAGCCTGTGTTATAAACTTTTAAAATTATGTCTTAATCCTTGTTATCGTGGAAGATGGGTTGTGAGAGTTTCGATAGTCTCCCAAAAGTAGTTATAGAAATAGTCTTAATCCTTGTTATCGTGGAAGATGGGTTGTGAGTTATAGCGAGCAAGTTTTAGCTGGAGAATATAGTGGTCTTAATCCTTGTTATCGTGGAAGATGGGTTGTGAGAGTTTTAGCTGGAGAATATAGTGAGTAAAAAAACAGTCTTAATCCTTGTTATCGTGGAAGATGGGTTGTGAGATATTCTTTTTCTTTTTTAAAGAATTTTGCGCAATCGTCTTAATCCTTGTTATCGTGGAAGATGGGTTGTGAGACTGTTTTTTGTTTGCCCTTGTTTGCCAGTACGTTAATGAACGAAAGCACGGCTTTGATCAGTGCCCGGGCCAAAAAAATGGCCTTTTTTTGAAGGGGGCAAAGGTAATGAAATCCCGGTTGCATTTTTATATCAAATCAACAAAACATTTTTTTGAACCGTAAATATACAATAATCCGGCTACTTTTGAACCATAAAAGAGATAAAATTGAAATATGATGGTTTTTCCCATCAAAAAAACAAAGTGTTGGTGTTACCGGTTATCAAATCAAAGTCGATGCTTTGCCCTATTATCTTCATCGACCGCACCTGGTCGGTGCCCACCGGCACAAAAAAAATGCTGTCGTTGTTGTCGTACATTTCCTGTATGGCCTTTAGGTCGGAGTGTATTCCATTGAAGGTTTTCCGTTCGCTTTACGCAAAAAAAATTGATTTCTGGACGCGCAGGCACCCCCGCTTTATAAGGTATTTGGCTATTTGGGCACGTACCTTGTCGTTTTCGATGTCGTACATTATGAAATAGAGCATATCTGTTGCCTTTAAATTACGGTTTCCAATATCAAGTATTTTTTTTATCCGTTCGCGCAGCCCGTCCAAAGGGCCGGCAATGGGCATTGCATCTTCCGTTGGCGCCCCGCGGTGGCTGAACCCGGCTTTTTTCATCAGGAGCATTTTTTCGACAAACGTGGGTTCTTTCTTTTTTTTTCCGGCCATTTTTTTTATTGCTTTTAAAACAACACTTCGCAAATAAGTTTCTTTGTTATTTCCATAAGTTCGGTATCGCTTCCGTTTTTGGGCGTCCCCACCACCGAAAAGCCTTTGCGCCCAAAAAACACGTTCACTTCGGCCCAATGGTGCCTGGCCTCTACCCTGAATTTTTTACCGTAGTGTATGTTTTCAACCTCCTTCACTTCTATCCCCACCGAGTTTATTTTTGTTTTTACGTCATCAATGATGGTTTCGAGTTTTTCGGGGACAAAAACTTGTTTTTCGCGTTTTTCTTTTACTTTGGGGTTGAGTTTTTCCCTGATGTCGCGCCAAATATCCGTTGGTATTGTTTTTATCTCTTTTTCCGGTTTGCCGCCCTTTTCTTTTGCTTCCTGTTTAAGCAATGTTTGGGCTTCCATTATTTGCAACTGGTTCCCAAAATCGACATAAGCGCCCATATTGATGTTTTCGGCATCGGGATTGAAATAGGCATCGGGGTCGTAACTTGCAAAACATGCCCTGCTCACATCGGATGTACGGTTGTCAACTACCTGTTCAAGTTGATGGTCGGTGGCGAATTTCCGTGCAAAAAGTTTATAGAACAACGTAAACTTGCCGGCATCGTAACACTTTTCGCTCAAGCTGAAAAACAGTTTCAGTCCATCGTTGGAAGGCGACCGGAACATCAACAGGACAGTGGGGTTTTTGGCAAGCCTGCCGAACAATCCGTTAATATCTATTTCTTTGTCCGACAAATGGTCTATGTCGAGAATGAAATACCGGGTGTGGGCAAAGTTTTCTATTTTGCGGAAAGGGGGGTTGAAAACCCCGGCCACCACATAGGGCAATTGCGTTTTCAACTGGCGGTACCTGGCCGCATCAATGTTGCGTACATTGCGCAACTGGCCGATAAGATCGACAAAGGCGGGCTTGGGGTTTTTGATTTTTGCCGCCAACACCCTGACCTCTATTTTCATCAATGGGTCGTTGGCCATGCGTATTGCTTTTCCGAGGCTTATCATGATGTTAGTTTTGGTTTTTTGACTTCAAGATTGTTTGGGCAAAGCTTTTTGCGTACAGCTCGATATGCACGGCACGGCTACGGTTCAGGCCGTTGAGCGGGACCACCTCGCCAAAATAATCGTTCACCGATTGTATGAGTATCCGCTTGCCAAGGGCTTCGAGCCAGTAAGAACCGTCCTTTTTCACCGAAAAACAGTCTTCGTTTATGGCCGACTGCATAAGGAGCTTTACCACCACATAATCAATCCACATCCTGTATTTTTCGATCACGTCGAAAACCAGGACCGGACGGTTGTAGTCCTCGCGGTGCATCACCCCCACGTATGGGTCCAGGCCCGCCTTTATGAGCGCCCCTTCCACTTTGCCGTACAGTATCCCATAGCCATAATTGAGCACGCAATTGAAAATATCGGTGGCAGGGTGTTGCGAACGGCCCCCGAAACGGAAGCCTTCGGGCATGAGCAGTGCGATAATATCAAAGTAGTTGCGCGAAGCCGCCCCTTCCCAGCCCCTGAGCGAAGGTGCAATGTCGCTGATGATGTCGGACTGTATGGCCTTTATCTTGGTTTTGTAATCGTTGAGCCGGCCAATGGTTTTTTGCAGTTTTTTGTCGTGTTCCCAATCCATGGGCGCAACCGAAAACAGGAGGGCCACCTGGTTGTCGATTTTTTGGGTAATGATTTCCTTGATCCACTCCACCGCGGCCTTAGAGAAAGTGAAATCCAGTTGTTTGCGCCTGATGGTGGACACCGAGCCGTACCTGATGCTCCAAAGCCTCCCCTGCGGCTTGCCGATACCGTCGACGAACAATATCTCTATTTCGTTTTCGATGGCGAGCAATGCCGCATCGGAGCTCAGCTTTGCCCCTTTGCTTATCAAAATTGTTTTTAGCTTGTCCATTGGCATCAGTTGCTTGCCGTCTTTGTGGACAACCACGAGCTGCCCGTTTTCTTTGATGAGCGAAGTCCCGTAAGTGTTGAGGATGAGTTCCATGATATTTTAAAGTTAATAGATACACATATTCTGAAGCAAATGGATTTTTTTTTCGGCACGGCTAATTGCCGTATAAGCCCAACGGTACTGGTTTTCCTTTGAATGGAAGAACATGCTTTTTTCAAATTCAACAAAAACTTCGCACCATTCGCCACCTTGAGCCTTGTGGCAGGTAACGGCATATCCGTACTTCACCCTTAATGCGTTCATGTACGGGTCGGTGATGTACGCTTCGAGGAATTGTTGTGTTTTGGGCTTTACCCCTCTCTTTTTTGTGCGTATCATAAAATCCCTCACCAAATGGAATTCCTGTTCATTGGTCAAATCCCTCGAATTGGAAGCCAACAGGTCATCAATGATCTTGCATTTGATAAGTTCCTGTCCCCCTCCGGTATTTGCCAATACTTCCACATCCCTGAAAGTAAGCCCTGCTTTGCGCACAAAACGATCCGACACATAACTGACCGTTACGATGTCCCCATTGGCAAGGTTGTGCTTATAGTTGTTGTGCACCACCATCAATGCCTCGCCCTTGTTCACGGCCAATGATTTTTTTTGCTTGTACAATAGGTTCCTTGCCATGCGGTTTATAATGGCAGCCTCTTTATTGGTGAGCGTAATGAAAAGGGCACTGTCCGTCCCGATCCGTTTTATGGCCGAAACATACTCCTCCACCATATCGTTAAGGTTTGCATGTACCGTAATATCGTTGTAGCCCGATGCCTTTATTGAAAGGTAAGGGAATTCATTGCGATGGATCGCCCCCCTTATTTGTTTTGTGTTGAAACCTATTCCCGAATTGGTATGGAACCTGACAATTTGCCGCAACGATGATATTTCCGGGTCTGTTTTAAAAGTCTGTTTTATATAGCTTTCGTTCAATGCCGCAGAAAACAGGTTGTTGACAGGGGGCAATTGCGCAGGGTCGCCGATAAAGATAATTTTCCTTTTTCCAACATATAAAAGCAAA
>JAJRTT010000115.1 GCA_024278155.1 Bacteroidota bacterium
CGAAGGGGTCGATGACCCGGCAAGGGAGAATATTTATACACAGCTTCAACTGTCTATTCTCGAACTGGCAGATGTGGCCTATCAGCACACAAGGGGGAATTCACAAGAGCATCACATCTACCAACTGAAGAAACGGATCGAGATACAGTCGAAACAAATAAAAGAAGAAGCTATCCAAAGTATCG
The DNA here is from genome assembly GCA_024278155.1 of Bacteroidota bacterium. Classification (GTDB taxonomy): domain Bacteria; phylum Bacteroidota; class Bacteroidia; order Bacteroidales; family JAADJA01; genus JAADJA01. Next base: position 186 of record JAJRTT010000115.1, read on the forward strand.
AAGACCTTGCGTTCAACGAAGAACTGTCGGATATCCTTGTGAACAGCTCCGTGGGCGAAGTTGACAGCAAAAAAAACTACCTCCGTCACCAGGAAACCCTAACGGATATTTTCAACCTGATCTGGCTCACCGATAAATTTAAGGATGCGGACGTAAAACTGGTATATGCCATTATGAAAGCCCGCAATTTCCCTTGGTACGAAAGGTCGATAATTATCAGCGCCTTGATGATAAGCGCCATCCGGTGTTTTGATGTGCATAAACTGGAATTGCTGGTTGATTTTTCGAAAGACGAAAACGACCAGATAAAGCAGCGGGCACTGACAGGGCTTTTCCTTACGCTGCATATTTATGATAGCCGCCTCCATTTTTACCCGGAATTGATTGAAAAGATCAAGGGCCTGAAATCATTGCCCGACATAGAAAAGCATATCGAGCTTATCGCTATCCAGTTCCTGAAATCCAACGAAACGGAAAAAGTGACCCAAAAGCTGGAAAATGAAATCATGCCGGAAGTTGCAAAATTCCAACCCCAATTAAGGGATAAACTCGATTTGGACAATATCATGTCAAAGGATGTTTTTGAGGACAAAAACCCGGATTGGGAACGCGTTTTCGAGGATGCGCCCGACCTGATGGACAAGCTGGAAGAAATCTCGAAAATGCAGATGGAAGGGGTGGATGTTTTTATGAGTGCGTTTTCACGTTTGAAATATTTCGAGTTCTTCAATGAAATGACCAATTGGTTCAGGCCGTTCCACACCGATAATTACCCGATGATGGAAGCCATGGAAAACGAAAAAGGGAACTTCGATTCCCATGCCTTTCTTGATGGCCTTTCCCATTCGTTTTTCATGTGCAATTCCGACAAATTCTCATTCTGCCTTAATTTGCAGCAAATGCCCGGAATGCAAAAAACCCTGATGATCGAAATGTTCAATGCCGAGCTCGAAGGGATTAAAGAGTTGCAAAAAGAGGATAGCGCCCTCAACAAATCTTCGCAATTGAAAAACATATATTCACAGTATATCCACGACCTCTACCGCTTTTACAAACTACACCCGCTCAAAAATGAATTCCTCGATGTATTTGCCATAAAGTTCGATTTTTACAAATCCTCGTTTTTCAAGCTTCTTGTAACGGATGACTATATTGTCCGCAACATTGCCGAGTTCTTTTTTGAGAACAATTATTTTGAAAGGGCCCTTGAAATTTATCGGATGCTGAATGAAACGGGCGACAACAGCATGGAGGTTTTCGAGAAAATAGCCTTTTGTTACCAAAAAATCAAAAACTATGAAAAGGCCCTTGAATTCTATAAAAAAGCGGAACTGTATGAAGCCAACAGGGCATGGAACCTGAAGAAACTTGCATTGTGCAACAGGTTTCTCAAAAACTACAAAGAGTCGTTGAGTTATTATCTCGAAGCCTTGAAACTGGAGCCCGACAACCTCTATATCCAAACCTATATCGGGCATTCATATCTTGATATGAAAGAATATGAAGAAGCTTTGTCCTATTATTTTAAGGTGGAAATGCTGGACCAGGAGAATGAAAAAGTATTCCGGCCCATTGCCTGGTGTTCGTTTATCCTCGGCAAGCTCGATACGGCCAGGACCTATTACCTTAGGTTAATGGAGCGGGAAGCCAACAAATACGATTACATGAACCTGGGCCATGTGGAATGGTGCCTCGGGAACCGCAAGGCCGCACTGAAAAATTACAAACTGTCCGTTACCCGCGAAGACAATAACATGAAACTGTTTTTGGCCGGATTTGAAGAAGATAAGCCCATTCTTATAAAGCATGGGATCGACACAAAAGAAATCCCGCTAATGTTGGATTACTTGAAGTATATGCTTTAAAAGTGGGGAATTATGATAACAATAAAACTTATTTTGACCTTTTGTACAAAACCACTATCTTTGTAAGAAATATAATAAAACAGAAAATGACTACTATTACCATCAAAAACGACGAAAACATTTCTCAAACCAATTTCGACACTTTAGACGATTTTCAATTATATTTATTACAAATGCAACAAGAAGCCGGGCTGAGCGAAGCCCATAAGAAAATATTGGATGAGCGCTTGCTCGATGCCAAAAACAATCCTGGCAATTCGCTAACATACATTGAATTGAAATCATCAATTAAGAGAAAAAATGTATGATCTATACATTCGTGGCCTTGCAAAAGCTGATATTCAACAAATCGTTGATTATTATGATGAATTGACAAACCCGCACATTACCGATAACTTTTTGAAAGATTTATACGCCAACCTTGATACATTAATAAATAATCCATTTCTATTTCAAAAGAAATATAAAGCGATTCGTATTTGTTATCTAAACAGCTTTCCATTTGGTATTCACTACATAGTTCACGAAAAAAATATTGAAGTTATAGCTGTTTTGCACAATAGCAGAAACCCGGAAATATGGAGAAAGAGATAGTTTTCAATACTTTATCAGTTTCCGTGTAGTCAATACCTGATTATCCTCAATTACCTGAACAAAATAAAGGCCTTCGGGCTCGGCAGTTAGATCAACCTTAATCCTATGCTTACCTGGGAAATAATAGGATGCTCCAATGTCCAATACCTGTTGGCCTGTTAGATTATAGATTTTCACCTCAACACTTTTACCCGTTGGGAAGGACAGGTTCAAATTAGCAATATTCTTGACAGGGTTTGGTCCAATGCGAAGGATATCTTCTTTTTTTGTTTCGTCCACAGCGGTGAAACAGGGTTGTTGGTTGGCACCGACTTCCAACAATGAATCCACCAGACTTTCATAATCCGGCGGGAGGATTTGTTTCACCAAAACCTCATGGGTCGGTGCGATTATCACAACAGTAGGTGTTCCCTGGATATCGTAGGCCAAATGGACAGGGTTTCCCCCACCGTCGTTTCCGCTCACATTGGGATAGGTAACCCCATAAACCGAATCAAAGTAAATCACGTTCTGTGTTGAATTCCCTTTATCGATCCCTATAACGAAAACATCGCCTTCGTTACATCCAAACTCTTCATATGTCGCCTGCAAATCTGGCGCATAGAACTGGCAAGTCCCTCATGCAGTAGAATAAAAGTCGATCATCACGATCTTCCCTTCATTTAGCATATCAAAGAGTTTGTGCGTATTGCCGTTTACATCTTTTACGGAAAAATTAACCGCGGTATCAAGGGTGGTTTGTGCGTTCCCCTGATATATCGCAAACATGAACAGAACAAAAAGTAGGTTTTTCTTCATAATATCTTGTTTGATTTATTGACATGAATCTATGTAAATTGGTTGCCCCATCTGCAAATTCCTTACCGCTTTTGAAATTTAAAAATAAAACAGGCTTAAAAAAGATTAAATAATTTATCTTTATCATCTTTTTTGAATCGATAAAATACTAAAACGAGATAAAAATGGAAAGGGAAATACCAAACA
>JAJRTT010000116.1 GCA_024278155.1 Bacteroidota bacterium
AAGGCGATGTAGGGCGGAGTTGAAAGAATGAAAAAAGCTTAGTTTTGGCGGAATTTTTGAGAGCGTAGCCAAAAATTGTGAAAAAACGGATAGATATTCAGGATGTTGGAATTTTGCAAAGCTGCTAAGCAGTGACGATAAAAGGAAGCTTTGTTTTTATTTCAATAAAGTAATAGATCCCCTGACTTTGCGTTCCGTCAATCCCCGCAAGGAGGCTTTTGAAACGGTGGCTCCAAAAAAGCAAGTCCCCGGAAAGCGTTCTTTGTTATTGACCATGCCGGCCCCCCGGCCTTTTAATGTACTGATTTAACGTTCGGCCCTGTCTGGGTTTCACAGAAACTTTCCTTCATCGCTCAACCCAAGTTCCTTTAGTTTCCCAGAAGTAGGTATTCCTTCTTTTGTCCAATTCCGGATTTTGTAATATTCCGAAAGGAGCGTATCAAATTTAATCTTGAAGCCCTTGGACAGACCGGATTTGAATGGTTCGTCCAAAAGACGTTTTGGCAAAGTGTCCTGGTCCGGTGTAATCCCTTCACGGAGATTGAACAACCTTTCGAGGGTATAAATCCGTTCACCTGTTTTTAAAAGGGCGTTTCCATCCATTTCGACACCTAAGACCGAACCAAGCAATAAGGCATAATGGTCGGGATTTAGGGCAAATTGGGTAAATACACAGGCAATCATGGAATCGACTGTGGAGGTCAAATCCTGATAAAGTTTAGTCAGGCCAGGTTTTCCTTTCGATTCAAACCGGTTTACGGCAAATGGGGTCGAGAGTGCCTCGGTGGCCACGAGATAAGACCGCAGATGGCATCCTCCCCGGTTGTTTGTGGCCAAGGAAATGCTCATTCCATGAAAGCCCCTTGGGTCGTAAGCAGGTAGCTCCAGGCCTTTTACGTGCATGGCCAGTTCAGGGTGGCCATATTTTGTTGCCAGCCATTTTGCCCCCATACCGAGCTCTTTCCCAAAGCCTTCCCCTTTCCCGATAAGGTCGGTAAATACAACAATGGCCTCTTCGTCGCCAAATTTTAAATCACGTCCCAAATCTTTTCGGATCTGTGCAAAGGTCTCCTCTGTGAAATATCCCTTTTCCGATAATTCCATTGCACAGGCAATTGTGCTACCGGCCGATATGGTGTCATAACCGTAGTTATTGGAATTGTAATTTGCATGGATGATTTTCTCAAGGTTGTTGATCCCGCACAAAGCCCCAAAAGACCAGATGGTTTCAAACTCGGGGCCCTTGCCTTCCCTTTCGGGGGTTGCCGTAACACGGGCACAGGCAATAGGACATCCATCACAGGGTTTCCGTTTCACAAAATACAATTCCTTGAAAGTTTCTCCCGAAATGGATTCGGCATCGATAAAAACCCCTTCCTGGAAATTGTTCGTGGGGAATGCGCCATAATGGTTGATCACTTTTACCAAGGCCGGTGTCCCATATTCTTTAAGCACATCTTTTGTCAAAGGCGATTCCCCAACAAATGTGCGCCATTGTTTTACAGCTTTGTCAACAACAGGCTTGTCCACGTTCGTCATTTTTTTGCTTCCGTAAACGGCAACGGCCTTCAGGTTTTTTGAGCCCATCACCGCACCGAGGCCACTTCTTCCGGCGGCGTGGTTCTTTTCGTTCATAATGGAGGCGATCAGCAATTTGTTTTCGCCTGCAGGGCCAATGGTTGCCACCCCGGCTTTTGGGTCGGTTTGTGAAATAATTATTTCCGTAACCTCATCCGTTTTTTTTCCCCATAGGCCCAAAGCGTCCCGTATCTCGACTTTTTTATCGGAAACACACAAATAGCATGGTTTTTCCGATTTGCCCTCAACCACTACAACATCATATCCCGTGGATTTTAGGTTGACCCCAAAATGGCCTCCGGAAGAACTCCCGCCGATTGTCCCCGACAGAGGGGATTTGGTCACAATGGCATAACGGCTTGTTGTGGGTGCATTGATCGCTGTTAAAGGCCCGGTGGCAAAAATGAGTTTGTTTTCAGGTCCTAAAGGGTCAACACCGGCCGGGGTTTCGTCAAATAGTATTTTTGAACCCAGGCCTCGTCCCCCGATATAATCAAGAACGAGTTTATTGTCAATTTCTTCAACTTTGTGGGTGTGGTTGCCCAAGTTGATCCTGAGCAGCTTTCCGTGATATCCGCCAATTGTAGTTTTCATTTTTTATCTTTTATTGTTCACTGTATCCGTCAGCATAATTAAGGAGACGGGTTTTGATAACATTTTCCTGCACTTGTTTTTTTATGGCATGTGCCCATTTCACTTCCATTCCGTTGCAGTCTAAGTAGGCACACGTCCGTGGCCTCTACGTGCCAGGAATTAAAATTCCTTGTGTTTCCTATATTCCTTGAATTTGCAATTCCTGCATTTCGCATTGCTTTCTTCCCGTAATTCGACCCTCAGTTTGTCCGTGAAATTGTAGGGGCAAATGGTACAGGGGATAATTCCGGCATCAATCCAGTCATCGGTGGAATATAACAGCCAGCCCATCGAGGAAATAATGTTCAGGGGTTTGCTGGTGCCGAGCCTGAACAACTGCGGGCTTTGCAGGGATTCGTCATCAGCCGCGGCATAAAACAGCCGCATGGCCGTCATTGCATCCGAAATCCCCCCTGCCGCCTTTACGCCCATTTCGTTGCCCACCACTTCCCGCATTATCCGCAGATGCTCGGGTGTTGCACCGTAGGCATCCATCCCTGTGGAGTTTTTGATAAAATGGGCATTGGAAGAAGCCACTATTTCCGAAACGATATATAGTTCTTTTTCGGTAAG
>JAJRTT010000117.1 GCA_024278155.1 Bacteroidota bacterium
CGTTTTCAATTGACCTGCCATTGCAGATAACTCCCCCTTGTTTTTTGAATCAAAATCAATGTTCAGCCCTTCTTTTAATTCCTTTAGGTTGGGTTTGAAGAGGCTTACGTTTTTATAGGCCATGAAATTCTTCTTTTTTGGATCGACCGCAATTGGGATTTTTTTCAGGTTGGCGATCTTAACGATGCCATCGACCAGGTTTTCGGTGATTACGCCTTTATCGTAATCCTGGAAAATAACCACGTCGATTTTTGTGGTTTGGATTATTTCCTGGAATTTGTCGTACAGTTTTTTCAAGTCCTCTTCCTCAAGCTCCCTGTCGGTTTCCTCATCTACCCTCAGCATTTGGACATTGTTCCCGATTACCCTGAACTTCGTGGTTGTGACACGCTTGTCGCTTTTTACGATCCCGCGCTTTTCCATCTGCTTTTTTTCAAGGAGTTGGATGAATTCTTCCCCTTTTGCGTCGTTTCCCACTACCGAACATAAAATCGGGTTTGCCCCAAGTGATTTGATGTTGAGGGCAACGTTGGCAGCACCGCCCATCCGGTTTTCCCTTTTCGACACGGATACGATTGGCACGGGTGCTTCCGGCGAAATACGCTCTACTTTTCCCCATAAATAGGAATCCACCATCACATCTCCAACAATGAGCACATTAAGGCCGTTGAAGGAATCAAATAGTTTTGTTAGTTTATCGTTCATCTTTCCTGTTTGAATATTTGAATTGTATTTTTTGCTGCCTAACGACTCCTCGTAGCTTTGGCAAAGTAGGGCAATTCATAACGCCAAACGCCAAACCCACAACTCCTAACCCTTAACCCTATTCCATCCTGAAACTAAGCCCCACCTGATAAGTCCGTCCATATTGTGGATTGTAAAACAAATCCCCATTGGTTCCATAAGCATCAATGCCACCATATTTTGCGTTGGTCACATTGTTCATTTTCAAAAATGCCTGGAAATTCCTGTTAATGTGGTAACGGACAACAAGATCAAGCGTGTAATATGCCTTTACTTCCGTTGGAAGGCCAATACTTATCATATCTTCGGGGGTGAGCGGGAAAAATCGTTTCAGGGTTTTCGACGAATAGAGGTTCTGTATCAAAATTGTCCATGAGTCAAGAGGTTTCAGGTCCAGGTTGAATTGCACATACCATTCGGGCATTTGCCGGTAGCCTTCCAGTTTCCCAAACCCATTGGGGAGTATTTCACTCCCTTTTGCATAACTCACGTACAAATCACTGCCCATATGAATGGCCGGGATCAAATCTTTGTACCTTAAATTTGCCTGGACACCGAACAAGCTTGCTTTCGAGTTTTCATCGTTTACATAGGCGAGGGAAAAGCCATCCGGGTTAACGGCATTGGGGTATAAATCCGGATCAAGGCTAAAAAGGGATTGTGTAAACTGGTTTTTAAGGATGTGGTAAAAAGCAACCACGTCCGTTGTGATTTTTTTTGAACCCGTGAAACGAAAACCCAATTCAGTGGCAATCAATCTTTCCGGTTTCAGGCCGGGGTTGGGGACTGTGCGGTAATAAATACCGTTATCAACCGGATAGGCCAACGAGCTGTAAACATAATGCAATGAGGGTGCCCTGAAACCGGTCCCAAACGACCCCCTGAACGATAGTCCCTTTTTCGGCTTGTACATTAGCGCAATACGTGGGTTTACCGAGGAGCCGAACAGTGAATGATTGTCGTAGCGCACACCTATGATGTATGAAAACTTAATAATTTCGTGATAGAGCTGTGCAAATATCCCTGCATTGCTGAAGTTAATGGGATTGAGCCCAAAGTCCCCCATAATTGGATCCTTGGTTTTAATGCTTTCTGAAAATATACCATAATCCTTTGGGTGGAACGGTTCGACAAGATCATTTGTTTTCGGCAGGTTCCCCGAATACTGAAATGATGCCCCGGCGGTGAGTTCCATGGCTGGGTTGACCTGAAAGCTAAGGATATCCTCAACTAAGAAATCATCGGAAGCGGCATATTTGTAAAGCTTGCCCTGATCGCCGGTTTCAAAAATCATCCGGAAACTTGAATTTTCATCCAGCCGGTAATGGAGGAAAGAAAGATTGGCCTTATTGGTAAATTCCCCAAAGGTCTTTTTATGTCCGAGCAAATAGCGTTCATTGGTTTCGCCCCAATAGTTCAATGGGTCGTAATAGGCATAAAGGTTGGTTTTTTGTCCGATGGACGAGTGGGTCTTGCGCAGCATTTTCATAAACTGGAAAGTGAAGCCGCGGTATTCCAGGTTAAAGCCGCCCAGCCAGCTTGTTTGGGGGAGTTTCCCAAGGGCAGGGGCCGTGGAATCCCCTTTGTAATAAGGTTGGTGTATGTAGTTGGTATCATAAAGGGCCGGGTTGTAAACGTTTTCAATGCCGTTTTTTATGTTCATGTCCTCCATTTTCAAAGAGTTGCCAAAGAATGAATATTGAAGGACATTTTTGTTTTTCCCCACTTTGCCACCTATCATCATATTGAGGCCATAGTATCCCCAATCACCAAGTGTGAGGTTTGCCTGTGCCCAGGTGGGCCTCTCTGAGGTTTTCGTGATGATATTGATGACCCCGGCCATGGCATCGGCCCCGTAAACCGAGGAAGCCGGCCCAAGGATAATCTCTATCCTTTCGGCCTGGCGGATTGGCAATTGTCCGGCAATGGGCATCCCGCTCACCACGGATGGCTGAACCGGTACGTCATCCACAAGGATTTTCGTGTAATAATTGCCATAAAGCCCGCGCATTAAAAAAGTTTCGCCCTCGATGCCCGAACCCGGCTGCGAAACTTTTATCCCGGGAACATCCTTCAGGACATCGGCAAGGGTGGTATATCCGTTTTTCAGGATTTCGTCGCGCGAAACCACATAAACGGTCACCGGTAGATCCTCAAGGTATTTTCCTGTACGGCTCGCGGAAACAACCTTTGTCCTGTTGTTATTGTTTTCCTGGGAAATATCGTTCTCGTCAAGACGGAACATTTTCTTGTTTCCTTCCTGTCCGAGGGCAACAACGCCAAAGGATATCAATAAAAAAATGACAAAATGGATCTTCACGGTGCAAAAATACGAATTTTAGTTCTTTATTTTGACTAGGAAAAGCAATAGGGTGAAAGACAAATTTGCCTTTTTGTGGGATTTGGCCCCGAAGTTTCGTGATTGTGCTTTGGTGGCTAAAGGGGAGTCCTATAAATTCACTGCTTTCAAGAAACAAATAGAATGAATTAACAGAAGTCCCCTTAACAGGCTGTTGTTCATTTCTTGAATAATGCCAAGAAGTACAAAAAAGAGAGTGATAAGCTGGGATTTTATCAGTTTTAAATGGGGAAACTTACCGTACATCGTATAACATATTTCCCGAAATCAGAATTAAAAAATAAATTACCTTTGCCACTCGAAAAACGAAAACAATATTTATGAGATTATCCATGTTGCCAATCAAACTCTTTTTGATTTTATTGCTGATTTCAGGGATTGCAATGCTTTACAGTTGTTCAAGTTCCCTTAACGTGGTTGCCGATTACAATGGTGATTTGGATTTTGGCCGATATACAACCTATAATTTCCTGAGGCCCCACCCCGATTCCTTAAAAAAGGACAGGGCCATGAACCCAACAATAATCAACCAGCTGAATCAACGGAGACTGGAAGCTGCGATTGACGATGAGATGTACCTTAGAGGGTATTCCATGTCGGAAACACCTGACATTTTGATTAGCTATTATGTGAAAATCAAAAACAAAACGGAAACCACGGCCACTACCTATAACGATTACGGGACACCCTATTACAGTGGATACGGGTATTATGGGTATTATGGCGGGTACGGGCATAGTTATACCGATGTGAGGACAACTGACTATAAATATGGTACACTTATCATTGACTTTGTCGATGCCAAGGCAAATGAGCTGATGTGGTACAGTTCAGCTTCAAAAGCACTGGAAGATGTGGCCAGGGACCCGAAAGGCACTATTGATTTTGTCGTGAACCAGATGTTCAATGAATACAGGTTTTTGTCGGGGCAAAAGGAACCCGTTCCAATCCACGGTAAATAGAAATAAACAATTTGTAAAATCATAAAAAATCAACACCAATGAAAAAAATTACAATAACAGTACTTTTTGTGGCTTTGTACAGCCTTGGGTTTTCACAATCAAACAACTATTGGTCATCGGGCGGGGAAATGATTTTTTCCTTTGCCACCATTGATGATAATGGCGATGAAGGAGGGGGTATCATGCGGTGGTCGCCGGTGTTCAACGGACAGGTGATGTACAATATGGATGTGAGCGATAACTTCGGGGTTTTTACAGGGCTTGCAATCCGAAATGTCGGTTTTATTTATAATAATTATAAAATATTGGAAGATAACCAAATAATAACGGTAAAGAAGAAGTTCAGGACTTACAACATTGGTTTGCCCATTGGGTTTAAACTCGGAAACATGAAAAAAACCTTCTTATATGCCGGTTACGACCTCGAATTCCCGTTTCATTACAAAGAAAAAACATTCAGGGACGAAAAGAAGGATAAGTTTTCTGCATGGTTCAGCAACCGTGTGGAACAATTTCAACATGGGTTTATTGTAGGGGTTCAGTTTCCTTATGGTGCAAACCTCAAATTCAAATATTACCTGAGCAATTTCCTTAATATGGGTTACACGGAATCCGATGGGACTAAACCTTATGATGGGTTGAAAGCCAATGTGTTTTATGTTTCGTTGAATTTCAACCTGTTCACACCGATAAAGGCATATAAAAAAGGGGGCGCGAGCGAATACTATTAATATCTTGTTTTGGAAATTTTCACTTAGGGGCTTGTCCGGTCCCTGTTAAGCTTTAAAACCTTGTAATGTGCGGTTACAGGGTTTTTTTTATGTCCAATGTTTGAAATTGATACGAATTTCCAATTTGGGAAAAGATTCCAAGACACTATCTGGAACAGGCCCAAATGCCTATGCAGCAAAGAAATGAAAGTGCTGTGAAAAAAACCGCCCTAAACATTTTTTAGGCGTAAGCGTCAAATATCCCACAATTGGCTTGAATTTATGTAACATTTGGTAACATAAACAAGAAACAGCCGTAATAAGCCTTGTTAGATTATCAACCATACATTTTGTCATGTTTAGAAATATACTCATATTTATTGTATTAATGTCAAGTTCCCTGTATGCGCAGGACCCGATTTGGGATTTTGTAAATACTGACAATTCGGAACTGCCCGTTGCAACCGTAAAGTGCATAACTGTTGATAATTCAGGTGCATACTGGTACGGCACATATATGGGTGGCGTTGCAGTGGTGCGGGACGGTTCCTGGACTATCTATAATACTTCCAATTCCAGTTTGCCCCATAACTATGTAAATACCATTGCCCATGACAAGGATAATGTGATTTGGATAGGGACAGATGGTGGTGGGCTTGCGAGGTTTGATGGAACTGATTGGGTGGTTTACAAAACCTCCAATTCAGGGTTGCCCTCCAATGTGATCATGTCGGTTTATTGCGATGACAACGGTACTGTTTGGGCAGGGACCTATTTCGGGGGACTTGCAAAATTCGATGGTGAAAACTGGGTTGTTTTTAATGAGGAAAATTCCGGGCTGATCTCGAATAAGGTGATAGCCATCCAGAAAGATTCCAACAATGTAATGTGGTTGGGCACACAGGGCGGAGGCCTTGCTTCTTATGATGGGAAAAACTGGAACGTTTATACCGAGGGAAATTCAAAATTGCCCAACGATTATATCTATTCCATTGCAATTGATGGAGACAATAACAAATGGATCGGGACCGGTGGAGGGGGAATTGCGATTTTCAATGATGTATTCTGGATTGTTTTCAATATGGAAAATTCGGGGTTGACCGATGATAACATACGGCCCATTTATGTAGATAAAAATGGGTTGAAATGGATTGGGACATACATTGGTGGATTGAATATGTTTGATGGTGAAACCTGGACAAATTATGATTCAGAGAACTCGATTATCCCTGACGACGAAATCACCTATATCACAAGCGATGATGACAAGCTCATTATTGGGACAGAGAGGACCGGTGTAGTTGCGGTTACCGGACTGATGCACGAAGCTGCCGGAGGCCTGGCAGAAGATATCACGGCCGTGAAAGCAACGCAGATCATGTTCGATCAAAACAAAACTGACGAACCAGCGACACTATCAAGAAAAACAGCGCCTCTGGATTCACTTTTCGAACAAAGTGGGGAAAACAAAATAGTCCTGGTGTTTGATGCTGCCGATGTCTATTTCGACAAAGCCAGGATCAACCGCTATTTGAATTCATTTAGAATAATATTGAAACAACGGGAACGGATAGATGCAACCTATGATGTTTCCATGCTGGTTTATTCGAGCAATTATGATGTCGATCCGAAAAAAGTTGTGCTTACCGAACAGCAACTAAAAAAACTCCAGGTTAAAAAGGTAACCTACCTCGAAGGGGAAAGCACTTTCTCCAAAGCCCTCACCGAATCCTATGGGATAATCAAAAAGGATTATAACAATGAAGGGAACAACCATGTGATTGCCGCAACCTATAAATTCATAAGGGACGATGAAGTTGCAAAAAGGATAATACAGGAAAACGTTGACAACAATTATATCCTTTTTACGCTCCTTGCTTTTGATACCAAAGGTTGGAAGATGGAACGCAAGATGAAGGAAATGGTGCCCAAGGGCAAAGGTTATTATTATGCGCTTGACCCGGCCACGATAAAAGACAACTGGTCAGCAACGGCACAGATAGGGATGTCGCTCTTTAAAGGCGATATGGACGTGAATTCCGTGATCAACTTCCCGGGCGTAATAGGTGTTGCCCTGAACAAGCAAGTTCTTTCGACAGGTATTTTTGCCGGTGGTGTAAAAGGGCAATTCAATTTGGGGAAATTGCAAGGTTCCAAAAGCGATTATTCTTTCGAGAACAAATATATGGAAGGTTCGCTTACTTTCCAGGCAATCCTCAATTCGTGGATCAACAGGAACTTCCGTTTCGAGAAACTGAGGCCCTACGCCTTTGCCGGTGTTGGTTTTATTAGTTACCGTGTGGTATTGCGCAACGGCGATGGCAACGTGGTTGACGCTTTTGGTTATAAAGTGACCCCGGGCGACAAACTGGCCAACGGCCCCGACCCGGAAAAGGACAAAGCTGTAACGGAAATGATTTTCCCACTTGGCCTCGGTGCAAACTATAAACTGAACGAAAAATTGTTTATCGAACTTGAAGCATCCTCCCGCTTGATCTTCAGTGATAAACTGGATGGCAAGGTAAAAGAACGTAATGATAAATACTGGTTCGTGACACTTGGCCTGACCTATAAATTCAACACCAAAGAATTTCTTCCCGATTTGCTGAATAAATAGACACAGAGCCAATATTCGCCGTTCTGCCTATCCGTCCGTAGCTTACAAAGGCGGGTAATTTGCGCTGTAATTTTTGATTCTTATTGCAACCCAATTACCATTTCAATTACCATCTAATTACCACCAATTACCCAATTACTATCAATTACCACCAATTACGACTTAATTACCACCAATTACCCAATTACTATCAATTACCACCAATTACGACTTAATTACCACCAATTACCCAATTACTATCAATTACCACCAATTACCACCAATTACGACTTAATTACCACCAATTACCACCAATTACCCAATTACTATCAATTACCACCAATTACGACTTAATTACCACCAATTACCACCAATTACCCAATTACTATCAATTACCACCAATTACCACTAATTACCCAATTACTATCAAATACCACTAATTACCCAATTACCCAATTACTATCAATTACCACCAATTACCCATTTCAATTACTTTTTCAAATTGCCCTTTAAAATACTACCCTCTCCTTTTCGCCGTTTATTATCCTATGAAAATTGTTTTTCGGAACATACATATTCCTTTAA
>JAJRTT010000118.1 GCA_024278155.1 Bacteroidota bacterium
AACAATGGATTTGAAGATGTTGAAGATGCAATCAAAGGTTTTGAAAAAGCCAAAGCTGATATTGCTGTGATTTGCAGTTCCGATGAAGAATACAAACAACTTGCCCCGGAGATACAGAGTAGATTAAAGAACAAAGCAATCTTTGTGATAGCCGGATACCCAAAAGAAATAATCGATGATATAAAGGCACAGGGAATCGAACATTTTATCCATATAAAATCAAATGTATTGGAAACCTTGAAAGAGTTTCAGGAAAAATTAGGAATAATTTATAGTTTAAAACTCTAAATTGTCTGAATGCTTGAAGTTTAAAACTTCAAGCGGCATAAAAAATGAAACAAAACATAAACAATATGAAACCGAATTTTCATAATATCGACATCAAAGCGGCAGCAAAAAGCCCATCAAATGTTCATTTTGATCCAGATACGAAAAAATGGATGACTGCCGAGCAGATAGAAGTTAAGCCTGTTTACAACAAGGATGATTTGCTGAACATGGAACACTTGGATTATGCGGCCGGGCTTCCCCCTTATTTGCGCGGGCCCTATTCAACAATGTACGTCATGCGCCCATGGACGATCAGGCAATATGCCGGGTTTTCGACTGCGGAAGAGTCCAATGCGTTTTACCGCCGCAACCTTGCCGCAGGGCAAAAAGGGCTTTCCATTGCTTTCGACCTTGCAACCCATCGGGGTTATGATTCCGACCACCCAAGGGTAGTTGGGGATGTGGGAAAAGCTGGTGTTGCGGTCGATTCCATTTTGGACATGAACATCCTGTTCGACCAAATTCCATTAGATAAAATGTCCGTTTCGATGACCATGAACGGGGCTGTCCTTCCGGTGCTGGCTTTTTATATTGTGGCGGCTTTGGAACAAGGCGTGAAATACGATCAAATGACCGGGACGATCCAAAACGATATCCTGAAAGAATTTATGGTGCGCAACACTTATATCTATCCACCTCTTCCGTCCATGCGCATCATTGCGGATATTTTTGAGTTTACCTCCCAAAAGATGCCAAAGTTCAATTCCATCAGTATTAGTGGCTACCATATGCAGGAAGCGGGTGCAACGGCCGATATCGAACTGGCCTACACCCTTGCCGATGGATTGGAATATTTAAGGGCCGGGGTAAATGCCGGAATGGACATTGATTCCTTTGCCCCCCGGCTTTCCTTTTTCTGGGGGATAGGAATGAACCACTTTATGGAAATTGCCAAGATGCGGGCCGCCCGTATGCTTTGGGCCAAAATCGTGAAAAAATTCAATCCCAAAAACCCAAAGTCACTTGCATTGAGAACCCATTGCCAGACTTCCGGTTGGAGCCTGACAGAGCAAGACCCATTCAACAATGTTGCCCGTACTTGCGTTGAAGCCATGGGTGCAGTTTTGGGCCATACACAATCATTGCACACAAATGCTTTGGATGAAGCCATTGCGCTCCCTACCGATTTTTCGGCAAGGATAGCAAGGAACACGCAAATTTACATTCAGGAAGAGACACAGGTTTGCCGTTCGGTCGATCCGTGGGCAGGTTCCTATTATGTGGAATCCCTGACCCATGAAATCGCACATAAAGCCTGGGAACTCATCGAAGAGATTGAGGAATTGGGTGGAATGGCAAAGGCCATCGAAACGGGTATCCCAAAGATGCGCATCGAAGAAGCCGCGGCCCGAAAACAGGCACGTATCGATTCGCATAAAGAAACAATTGTGGGGGTTAACAAATACCGACTTGACAAGGAAGACCCGATCGAGACCCTCGAAGTGGACAATACCGCGGTTCGGGAAGCGCAATTGGTACGTTTGGCAAAACTCAAAAAGGAACGCAACAACGCAGAAGTGCAGGAAGCACTATTAAAAATTGAAAAAGCCTGTGAAACAGGAAAAGGAAATCTACTTGAGCTGGCCGTGGACGCTGCACAAAAAAGGGCGAGCCTCGGGGAAATATCGGATGCCATGGAAAAAGAATTTGGAAGGTACAAAGCAACGATAAAAGCGATTTCGGGAGTTTATTCAGCCGAAAGCAAAGACGATAAAAGTTTTCTAAAGGCTTGCGAATTGGCTGATCGTTTTTCCGAATTGGAAGGGCGCCGGCCCCGGATCATGGTTGCCAAGATGGGACAGGACGGGCACGACCGCGGCGCAAAGGTGGTTTCCACCGGATTTGCCGATATTGGTTTTGACGTGGATATCGGGCCGTTGTTCCAAACCCCTGAAGAAGCTGCCATGCAGGCCGTTGAAAACGATGTGCATATCCTTGGTGTTTCCAGTCTGGCCGCCGGGCACAAAACACTCGTCCCTCAGGTGATCGCCGAACTGGCCAAACTGGGCAGGAAAGATATCATGGTAATCGTGGGCGGTGTTATCCCTCCCCAGGACTATGACTTCCTCTATAAAGCCGGAGTACTTGCCATTTTTGGCCCCGGATCCGTAATTTCAGATGCTGGGATAAAGTTATTGGAGATTTTGATTGAGTCGAGGGAGTAAGCTAATTTGCTGATTTTAACAGGTCTTCCTTGACTTCTATCCATTTGAGGGATTTACTCTCATTGTTAAGATGTTTTTCTTTCCTTTCCGCAAGGATTTGAACTTGTTCATCTGATAAGGAATAATCCCTTGTTCCATTTTTATAAAATCAATAAATGCCTGGGCTTTATAGTTTTTCGCTTCTTGATTAAGCATAAGCTGGGTCATAGTAACTTATTAATTGTTATTTTAAACGGCAACTTTGCAAATATACAAAAACCAGATATTAAAATATGCCAGGTCGTAAACTCATATTTAGAACAAATATATATTAGCAAAAAGCCTTGTTTGTTCAAAAGAAGCATTTACATTTGTGCCGTTATTTGATTAACAATGGTCGATATGCTAAAAAGGATTATCCATAGTGTAACTGTTTTGTTCTCGGTACTTGCCATTACATGGATCATCGTGGGCTCCACCGTTGAATTCCACCAACGCTATGTTTATCATAACCATATTGATATTGTTGGCGCCCATTTTCTCAAGCTAAAGGAGAAAGAGCATGAAAAGTATTTTAAGGTTTCTGTAAAGGATCTGGGGTTTCAAATGGGCCCGGGATTATTCGATGCAGCTTTAAACGATATTTCCGAGATAGCAAATCTGAACCTTAGCGAAAAAAATACATTTTCCCGCTATTTATACGACCTTATTACACCGGAATATATCATCCATCTGAGCTTACGGGGCCCTCCTGTGGCTTGAGCTTATTTCATTTCTTATTTTAAATTAGATTTTGTGCATCTGAAAATCAGGTGTCGATTATCTATTCTCACAAATTACCAATACATTATTAAACTGGTTTATGATGGATTTCCAATTGGGTCATTACGCATTCATCGTCATTGCGAAGAATTGACAGGATGGACTTGTGTGATAGCATTCTGGAGGAATCTCTTTGCTATGAAAGGGATGGACGGGGCTCGTATCAAACAGCCATAACCGCTATCAGATTGCTTCAATACCCCAACAAACGATGCCCGCCCAACAGTATTTCGCAATGACGGTGATGGGTTATGGCCCGAAATGACGTAACTGGAAATTTATCACCCACTTAAAAAATTACAACAATGAAAAAAACATATTTTATCGTATTAACAATAGTTTTGGGATTGAATTCCCTTTTTGCCCTTGGCAACACCGCAATGGAGAACGACTCCGTATCCCTTGGTGCGGGCTATGCCAATGATGTTTACTATAACTTTGAAAATGGCGAAATCCTAAGTGTCGAAAGGCAAAATTGGGATATTGGCTTTTACACATCCCCCTGGTCGGCGGGAATAATCACTAACGGGGGAAATGGAACCGGGTTATACCTCTATCCTGTTTCCGATACTTCTGCCTGGAACTCAATTGATACGACCGGGCTTTCAACTTGGTCAGTCCTCTATAATTCCACGGATGAATGGGAAAACGGTGCATTTAACCGACATGCAACAGGTCATCCCGATTATGGGTGGGGCGTTTACAATTCGATTACCCACGATGTGGTGGGCGATTCCCTTTATCTTTTGAAATTATCCGATGGAAACCTGAAAAAGCTCTGGATCCAAAAGAAAGTCTCCATGCAAAATACCTGGTATTTCAAGTATGCCGATCTGGACGGGGGAAATGAAGTTTCCAAAGTGCTTTCACTTAACGATTACACCGATAAGAACTTCGTTTACTATTCCATGCAAACGGGTGAAATGCTTGACCGTGAACCTGCTTCGGGAAGCTGGGATGTTTTGTTCACGAAATATATGGGCATCAACAATGACCAGCCCTATCCGGTTACCGGGGTCTTGAACAATGTGGATGTGCCGGCCAACAAATTCATGGAAGTGGGCCCCGATTTCGAAGATTGGTTGGCCACGCCCATGGACTCCACGAAATCGCCCATCGGCTATGATTGGAAATATTTTGATATGACCCAGTTTACCTATATCATGGAAGATTCACTGGCTTATTTTGTAAGGAACAAAGACAAGAACGTTTATAAACTCGTTTTCTCGGCATTTGATTATACAATTGGAAAAGTGGTTTTTGAGAAATCAATGGTTTACACTTCTGCAATAAACGAATCGAAACCGGAAGCTTTGTTTTCAGTTTACCCAAACCCTGCAAGCAATTTCATCAAGATTGACTTGATGGGAGGTAATGATTGGGAAGAAATATCCATATCAAATATAAATGGAAAAACCATTTATCAAGCGAAGGTTTCCGGTAAGAACATTAAAATCCCAATATCA
>JAJRTT010000119.1 GCA_024278155.1 Bacteroidota bacterium
GGATGCTCGCCACGGAAGGTATCCCATAAAGAAAAGACGGTATAATAATCAAACCCCTTGGCTTCATGGGTTTTGAAATCTATTCCCCGGTATTCGCCACTTACATCCGAAAAAAGATTGGGGACCAAAAAGGAATGGTATAAAGAGGTGTAAAAAACTATTTTTTGTTCTTTTGTCCCTCCGTTGACCTGGATCCGGTTCAACTCCATGTTCCATGCCTGTTTTGCTTTTTCATGGATTTTATCAAAGTCCCAACGTGGAGCCTCTTTTTCCAAATTCTCCCAGGCATTTTCGGCACTGATAGCTGAAATCCCCACCTTGACAAGGATTGCTTCGTTTTCACCCATTTCAAAATTCAAATAAGCTTTAATGTCATTTCCTTTGGCTTCCCTGAATTTAATTCGTTTTTCATTTTCCGCTATCCCAAAATCCTTGAAGGGCTTTGAGAACTTGGCCACGAAATACACAATCTGGTTACTCGCCCACGCAGTTGACCTTCGGAAACCTTCGATTTCGGTATGGCTGATAATGCTGAATTCCGATTCCATTACCTTGTCCCTGTGCTGAAGGTCGATAATAATATGGGCGTTTTTGGTTTTCGGAAAGGTGTATTTATGGATTCCTGTTCTTTTCGTGGCGGTCAATTCCACACTTATTCCATAATCATCCAAATAGGTTTTGTAATAGCCCGCTTCGGCAATTTCATTATCATGGCTGAACTTGCTGGCATAGCCTTTATTAGGATCGTCCGCCCCATTGTTCAATTTCACTTCCCCCACTGTGGGCATAAAAAGGATATCTCCATAATCAGGGACCCCCGTGCCACTCAAATGCGTGTGGCTGAATCCATAGACAATACTATCGGAAAAATGGTAGCCGGAGCAACCGTCCCAACCTTCGAGGCGTGTGTCGGGGCTTAATTGCACCATGCCAAAAGGCAGGCTTGCCCCGGGGTATGTATGTCCGTGGCCACCCGTGCCGATAAAGGGGTTGACGTATTGGGACAGGTCTTTTTGATGTGTCTTTTTCGATGTGTTTTCAGCCTTCTGTTTTGCAGAGTCCTTACAGCCAATAAATAGAAAAAAGATGACTGTTGGTAGAAGATATGAACGTTTCATAATTCGTGTTTTATTCGGATTTCATGGATGCTATTTTGGGTTATCCTGTACATTTGGCGGCGATACCTCCTGAAAGTTTACTTAATTTGTCAAGCCCAATAAATGCTGGATAGCATTTAAGGAATATTCGGTCAACATTTCTTTGGCCTGTTCGGGTTCTTTTTTATAAACCCCCAATATTCTTTCTTCAAACGGGGCTTGCCCTGAGAGCAATTGTTTTTCGAAGGAATCAACGGATTTTTTGATTTCAGGGATCAGCTTCCCATAATTTTCATCGATTCGCGCTGCCTTTTTCCCAAATGTCAAATATTTATGTCCTTTGGAATATTCTTCAAAATTTTCGATTTTATCAAAATGTGTTTTCAGTGCCGTCTTGAAATCGGTTACGGCGAAGTTTTTTGGAACAGAAAGCAGTCCCGAATAAATTGGCACAAAAGCTTCGGTACACGGACGGCGCGGCGCAATCCACAACACAGTGCCAAGTTCAACGGGGAGCCAATTCCTTGTTTGGGCCACAAAGCCGTACTGGTTGGTAGAAGAACAAACCGACATTGCTCCTTGTTGATGGGGGTTCCCCGTTTTGTAGCCATCTGTTTTGTCCAGTTCGGTCCCTTCGTAATGGTTGCGGAGAACCTGGAAAATATCTTCCAACCCCAGCTTCTTTTTTGGGACAAAAGAAAAGGGCAGGTCATCTTCCAGTCCATATTGTTTTTCTGATAAGGCATTGATGGAAATCCAATGTCGGGCCCTGTTGCCAAGTGTTGCAAGGTTTCCCTGATCGCTGTATGCTTTCCTGAAATCAAAATCACCGTCTGTTTTCGGATCGTACCAACCTCTCTCAATTGCATAATCGATAATGTCGGATGAACCCATAAAGTTTGTTGTATCGTCCAAATCCACATTCGTGATCGTATAATAGTTGGGGATAATTGCGGCCTGATCGTCGGGGATACGTTGGGCAACCCAATGTTTCCCCTTAACTGCCGAAAGCATCCAGGCTTGGTTGGGCCCTGCAATGCAATAGGTGCGCCCGGACGAAGCATATCCCATTTCTTCGATAAGTTGCCCGCCGATTTTTACGGCTTCCTTCGCCGTCCTTGCCCTTTCGGCCATCGCCCTGCGGAGCCAGTAACCAATTCCCCCATCTGTGAGTTCTGGTTTGTCTTCCCTCGAAACACACGCATCCGAAGCTATAACAAGGCCGAACTCGTTCATATAAGAATCCGAAAACTCAAGTTCGGGGATTTCGAGCCACAGATATTTAAAGGTCTCTTTTCCCTGTGCTGTTTTTCCACCCCTTTTTAAGGTTATGGAATCCCCTTGACCGTAATATTCGTAAGGCGCAAGGTACCAGTTGACGACCCGGTCTCCCCAATCATCTTCATTATGGCCAAACATTATGGATCCATCGGTCGTGGCATTTTTCCCGACAAGGACCGAAAAGCAATTGAAGTTTTCCTCTTCAAAAGTTTGCGAAAACAATTGGATCGAGAGAGATAAGATGATTGCCGTCAGAAATGGCATTCTTGAATTGATAGGTGTTTTCATAGTAAGGATGTTTTAGAAAAAAACAAAAATAACAGAAATATCAACATACTGTGGAGAATGGAACCTAATTTCACTTTTCCCTATGGTACGATAGGATTATTTCTTCTTTTCCCTTAGAATCATCCTCCCGAAGGAAATCAATAATATCCCAATGACAGTAAGTATCCCCCCGTACAGTTGATGTTGTTTTGGCAGCATCTGGAAATAGAGATACGCACCTAACAAAACAAATAAACTTTTGCTGCTCCCAAGAATTGAATTGCGGGATGCTTCTATATATTTCAGTGCATTGTATCCTGCAATTACCGTTAGGAACGGGCCCAGGAGGGAACCAATAAAAATATTCACCATTGCCCCGGATGGGACCATAAATGATTTTTTGAAAACAAGCATCATTGAAAACGAAAACAGGAACAGGAAAACCGCCCTGTTCATCGAAAGCAGGGCAGGGGGGATTTTCTTTATATTGATTTTGGCAATAATGGTCGAAAACGAAAATATCAGGGACGACATTACGATATAGCCAGTCCCTTTGATAAACATATCCGACAAGGAAGCACTCCCTTTGTAGCTGATAATGACGGCTCCGGTGAGCGTTAACAATATCCCGGTGGCTTCGATATAATTAAAACGTTCCTTTAAAAGGGCAATGCCCAGTATTGTAACGAAAATTGGGCTCATATTTCCAAGGAAGGAAGTCACACTGGGGTTTTCGATGGTGTGGATGGCCGTAAAGAAAAAGGTAGTAGCCGTTACTTCAAGGATTCCCACAATGGCAAGGATAGCGTATTGCC
>JAJRTT010000120.1 GCA_024278155.1 Bacteroidota bacterium
CCATCGGCATGCATAATATTGCAGAATTCGTTATCGCTCCCAAGAATATCAGGGATGATTTTACAAAAAGCATTTGGGAAAATACCTTTGTCGATATTGCGGATGGCGTTATGGACATCTTCTTTTGATGCGGAAACCCCACGGAGGTCGTATCGGTTTTTTGGGTTCATCAAAGTTTTTGTCGATTATCTTTGGAATAATATTGTTTGTTAAAACTTTAAAGATTCAGGATTTCTTCTTGTATCCTGTATTGTAATTATTTCCACTTCATTTCCATTTATCTGATAATAGAGTGCATTATGTTCTGTTATAAAACATCGCCTAACACCTTTTTTAATGTTCGATGCCTGGTACATGTAAGGGTTGTATCTCAGGTAATTGACCTCTTTGTTCAGTTTTGCCTTGAAATCAGACCTTACACTTTTGGGCCAATTGGCATCCAGATATTCAAAGATATCATCCAGGCTTTTCTTAGCTCTGTCTGAAATAGTAACCTCATATTCCATTACTTATATTTTGACATTACTTTATCAAAACTTTGTTTTCTTCCTTGTCTTAAATCGGTTAGGCCTACTTCAATATCTTCTTTTTGCCATTCATTCAAAGTATTCCAGAAATCAGTATCATGGGTATCCTGAATAAAGTGCTTGTAAAGTTGTAGCAACTTATTGTTCCCCAGATTGTCAATGTACCTGAATAATTCTAACTTTATTTCTGCTGCTTCCATTGGAATTGTTATTTACTTTTCAAAAATCATTTCCATTTTCTCCTCGTCAATGGTATATTTTCCAATTAATGAAAAGGTAGATTCATCCAAATAAAAACCTCTTGTTAGTTTATGGCTGACCGTCACTTCAAAAAGGGTAATGGAGTTATTATCGATTTTCAGTTCTTCAACAAGGAATACCGCTTTGTCGGCAATACTTGAATTGGCAAGGGTTTCATTGGGGTCGCCTGCAAAGTCACCTTTACTGATCGCTCCATCCCGCAATAGGTTGAGTGCATCCTCCAGCGCAATATAGGGTTGGTTCAGGCGCCTGTTGATATAAACCGTTATTGGGTATCCATTCACTTCGCATTTAACACCAAAGTTGCCATCTTCGTCTTTGTAAAGTTTTACCCTGTCTTGTTCCGCTTCGGGATTGACCACAATGTCGATCTTGGGGGCGATAACATCTTCCAGTTTTTGCTTGGGGACAAAGTCGTTGCGGAGTACCGAAAACTCTGTCCGCCTGTTCAATTGATGGGCAAATTCTTTTATCTCGTTTGATTTGAGGGAATTGATGAAATCTTCGTTGAGTACATTGCCCGAATCCAAAACAACGACACCGTTCAGGGAATAATTCTTGAGAAGTGTCCTGGGGGATCTTTCACCATAACCTTTGGCAACAAGCCTTTCGGGATCGATGCCACGCAATATCAGGTAATCCACAACGGATTGGGCCCGCTTTTGGGAAAGGATGTCGTTTTTCTCGTCCGTATCCCTTGAGTCGGTATGGGATGCCAGTTCAACCACGAGTGTAGGGTTTTCGTCAAGGGTTTGAATCAATCCCTGTAACGAATCCTGATATTGTGGTTTCAAGTCCCATTTGGCCAGATCATAGAGGATTTCAGGAAGAACTATTGGCTTTTTAGGAATGGGTTCAAGAACGAAGTCGTGAATAAAGTCCTTGCTTCGTTCCACGCCCACCGTCGTTTCCGAACCACGGGCAGTAAAATACCCATCTTGTGTAACCGCAAGCTCATAGGTTGTTTTTGGCCTGAACTGTTTCTTGGTAAACTCATACCTTCCGATGGAATTGGTTTTGCCCACAATGGATGAACCATCAGAACCAACCATTGTAACCGTGGCGCCTTCCACAAATTGCAACGTCCGGTCATCCTTTACTACACCAGATAGCGTAAACTCGACTGGAGGCACTATAAAATACCATATGTCATCGGAGCCTTTGCTGCGAAAGTTTCCTTCCATTTTCCGGTTGGAGGAAAAGAAACCTTCTTCTTCGGCCTCGGGGTTGAAGATAATTCCATAGTCGTCGGCATTGGTATTCATGGGATATCCAAGGTTGACAGGGATCCCCCACTCTTTGCCCTTTAATGTTGATTTGAAAATGTCAAGTCCACCCATGCCCACATGCCCGTTGGATGCAAAGTACAATACCGTATCAGAACGGAGGAAAGGGAAATATTCATCTTCGGGAGTATTTATTTGGGGACCTAAATTCTTTGCCAACCCAAATTCATCAGATTTTGATTTTCTTTTGGCGTACCACAAATCCCTTCCACCATATCCATTTGGGAAATCAGCAACAAAAATAATCAAACGGCCATCTTCGGAAAGGGTAGGGGAGCCAATGGTGGAAGTACTGTCGCCACCAAGCGGCACGATTTCGGGGTCACCATAATTCCGTCCCATCTTTTTTGCTTTATAAATATGGCAACCCGATACCGCATTCTTTGCATTTCCACAGCGGGTAAAATAGAGTGTGGTAAAACGGCTGTTCATAGTGGCATTGCCTTCATTGGTTTCCGTATTTATCTTCCCTTCGGTATCAATCAGGTTGGGCGTGCTCCATTCCCCTTTTACATCTTGCCGTGTATAATAAAGATCGGTAAAACTCTGCCCTGTCCACTCATCTTCTTTTTTCCCGGTCGAACCTTCCCGGTTTGAGGTAAATATCAGGTCGTTGTAATTATCGCTTGCATAGGCCGGTGCATAATCCATTTCCCTGGAATTGACCCCTTTTAATTGGCCAATTTGGTGGTTTGTCGGGTGTTCGACCCACTCCTTCTGCATTCTACACGACTTCAACCCATCCTGTCCACGTGGGTCGTCAGGCCTTAATTTAATATAAGCCTCGAACTGGACAATGGCTTCATCGTATTTTTGGTTCATCTTCAACATATTGCCATAGTGAAGCAACACGACCGGTTCGTCTTTGTAATACTTTGTCCTTACCAGGCTTTTGTAAGTGGGCTCGGCCCTTTTTGGATTGTTCATCAGCCGGTAACATTCGGCCATTTGAAACCGGATCTGGTTTTTCATGTTCCGGTCTTTAGCTTTCGAATAGGCCTTTTTGTACTTATCAACGGCAACGGCATATTTTTGATCTTCAAAATCACGGTCAGCGGCATCCGTAATGTTTCTTTGGGCAGATAACCCAATTGAAAAAAGGATTCCAATTGCGAAAAGAATGTATTTTTTGTTCAACATAAATGAGATATATTAAATTCGACCACAAAAGTAATAATTCCAATTCAAAACGATTCCCGATTATTTTTATTACACACCTTGAACCATTTTGAAAAATCGCCTTAAACCTTGTCCGAAGGCTTGTTTGCATTGCCTGTTGTGGCTTTTGTTTTGTTCGTGCCGGGTTTGTTCGCAGCTGGCGCCGGCTTCGTCTTTAGTGGATCATTCAGGTCAATACCAATATCCACGTTTAAATCTTTTTTGAGGTTGCCGGTTTCACGGGTGATTTCCTTTTTAATCTCCTCGGTTGCCCTTCGGAACTCATTGATGGTTTTGCCGAGTTTCCTGGCAAGCTCAGGAATCTTCCTTGGCCCCAAAATAAGGTAAATGGCGAGTACGATTATAAAAATCTCGCCGCCGCTGATATTAAAAAATAATAGGAAATTGTTCATCGTTTTAAATTCACAACAAAATTAATAAAAAAAAGCCTCCACAAAGGGAGACTTTTAGTATAGGGTGGATTTTCATTTCTTTTTTATTTTTTCTTGCGCGATTTCCCTTTGGCAGGCAATAATTCCTCTTTGTTCTTTTTCAAACCAATCAGATCAAATGAAATCGGACTGGCCGTAAAGAGCGATGAATAAGTACCAACGAGCACACCAACAAGAAGGGCAAAAGTAAACCCGCGGATAACTTCACCTCCAAAGATGAAGATTGTCAACAATACGACCAGGGTTGTCCCCGATGTATTGATGGTCCTTGCCAATGTGCTGTTCAGGGCTGCGTTCATGTTGTCCTGTAAACTTGTTTTGCGGTGCAGGCCCGTAAATTCACGGATACGGTCAAAAATAATCACCGTGTCATTTATCGAGTATCCAATAATCGTAAGGATGGCCGCAATAAATGCCTGGTCGATCTCAAGGTTGAACGGCAGGAAGTTGTACAGCATCGAGAACAACCCAACGGTGATAATGGTATCGTGGAACAGTGCAAGTACACCACCCAAACCGTATTGCCATTTCTTAAACCTCACGGCAACATAGATGAAGATGACAATGAGGGCAAAGAATACTGCCATTACCGCCCTGTTACGTATATCGTCCGCAATGGTCGGACCCACTTTCTGTGAACTAAGTATCCCAAGTAATTTACTTTCGGTTTCTTTGTCCGAGCTGAAATCGCCATAAGTGATAGCCTGGTTTTTATAGAATTGTTTCACCCCTTCAAATATCCGGGTTTGGATAATCGAATCCACGTTCAGTTCATTGTCGTCGATGAGGAAACTGGTCGTGATCTTTACCTGTCTGTCAGGGCCAAAAGTTTTAACCTCTGGTGTTGATTTTTGTCCATCATCCGAAATGAAAGTATTTGAGAGAGCGTCCCTGATATCCGTTGTTTTTACCGATTGGTCGAAACGGATAACATAGGTACGGCCACCTTTGAAGTCAACACCGTAATTCAAGCCCCTGATAGCCAGGGAGGCAATACTTGCAACAATCAAAAAGCCTGAAATAAAATAGGCTATTTTCCGCATTCTAATGAAATTGAAATTGACCTTCGAGAAAGCGTCTTTCGTAAAGTTGTTGGCGAAATTTACAGTTTTGTTGGTGTTCAAGGCCCATGTAAATATCAGGCGGGAAATGAAAATTGCCGAGAACAATGAAGAGAGGATACCTATGATAAGTGTTGTCGCAAATCCTTGAACAGGTCCTGAGCCAAACACAAACAATACAATACCTGTAAGCAATGTGGTAACGTTACCATCAATAATAGC
>JAJRTT010000121.1 GCA_024278155.1 Bacteroidota bacterium
AATAAAGAAAATCGAAAAAGCCGGTTGCGTCCTTATTCGTCATGGAGGAAAACACGACTGGTATCAAAATCAATCGACAAAAATCTCCCAACCTGTTCCCCGCCATCGGGAAATCAATGAGCATCTTGCAAAACAAATAATTAAAATGTTGCTATCTAAATAAGGATTCGACATGACAGTCGTTTTTGGATTTTCACTAATTTCATCCTTACGGGTCTCCGGCCCACCTGCCATCATCGACCCAAAAGGATTATTTGTTAAACAACAATTCCCGGTATTTTGGCAAGGGCCAAAGTTCATCGTCCACCATCAGTTCCAGGTAATCCACATGCTTCCGGATATCTTCCAAGTAGGGAAAAACGCTTTTGTTATAGGCTATTGCCTTTTCAGAATGGTCTTCGATCCTGTTTGCTTTTTTCCTTTCTTCGATCATTAAGGCAACTTTATCTTTGATTTCTTCCACATGCTGTGAAATCTCTTTGATGGACTGTAACTGGTTTCTCGAAAGTTTTACAAAGGTCTTGGAATCGAGTACGTCTTTCAGGCCTTTCACATTTTTGATCAATGTGTTCTGATACTTAATGGCCGTGGGGATAATGTGGTTTTTGGCAATATCGCCGATCACCCTTGCCTCGATCTGAATTTTCTTGGTGTAGTTTTCAAGCTGGATATCATACCTTGCTGCGAGTTCCCTTTTCGTAAGCACATCGCAACCTTCAAACAATTTAATTGCTTTGTCCGAAAGCAACATTTTCAGGGCCTCCGGTGTGTTGGCAATATTTTTCAAGCCTCTTCTTTTCGCTTCGTTCAGCCATTCTTCACTGTAATTGTCCCCTTCGAAACGGATTTTTTTCGACTCCTTGATATATCTTTTGATTACCTGAAAGATTGCTTCGTCCTTCTTCACATTTTTGTTCAAAAGGGCATCAACATCCTTTTTGAAAATCTTTAATTGTTCAGCAATAATGGTATTCAAGGCTGTCATCGGGCTGGCACAATTTGCCGAAGACCCGACCGCCCTGAACTCAAATTTATTCCCTGTAAAAGCAAATGGTGAAGTCCGGTTGCGGTCGGTATTGTCCAAAAGTATTTCAGGTATTTTTGGGATATTGATGTTCAGGTCGAAGTTATTGGAATTCAGTTTTCCCTTTTTCAACTGTTTTTCAATTTCATCAAGTGTGTTGGAAATCTGCGTACCGACAAATACGGAAACAATTGCCGGTGGCGCTTCATGTCCTCCCAAACGATGGTCGTTCCCCGAAGTCGCAATATGTGCCCTCAACACATCTGCATATCTTTCCACACCTTTCAATACGTTTACGATGAAGGTGAGGAAACGGAAATTTGAAATGGAGGTTTTACCCGGCGCCAGGATGTTCACACCTGTATCTGTCGCAATCGACCAGTTATTGTGTTTCCCTGAACCATTAACCCCTTTGAAGGGTTTTTCGTGCAACAAAACCTGGAAATCATGGCGACGGGCCACTTTTTCCATCAGGTGCATAATCAACTGATTATGGTCAACCGATATATTTGCTTCCTCATAAACCGGGGCACATTCAAACTGATTGGGAGCAACTTCATTATGACGTGTTTTAACAGGTATTCCCAATCGGTGCGACTCATGTTCCAAATCCTGCATAAAATCAATCACGCGTTCATGGATAGTCCCAAAATAATGATCGGACAATTGCTGGTCTTTTGCCGAAGCGTGGCCAAAAACAGTCCGTCCGGTAAGGGCAAGGTCGGGGCGGGCTTTGAACAATGCCGCATCCACAAGGAAATATTCCTGCTCCCAACCCAATGTGGCATACACCTTTTTCACGTTCTTATCAAAATATTGATAAACCGCTGTTGCCGATCTGTCAAGGGCTGAAAGGGATTTCAAAAGTGGGGTTTTGTAATCAAGGGCCTCACCTGTATATGAAATAAAAACCGTTGGAATGCACAATGTGTTTTCCATGATAAACGCATAGGAAGTTGGGTCCCATGCCGTATAACCACGTGCCTCAAATGTATTTCGGATTCCCCCGCTCGGAAAACTGGAAGCATCCGGTTCCTGTTGTATCAACTCGTTTCCCTGGAAATTTTCAATGGCCCTTACCCCTTTGATCGGGACAATAAAAGCGTCATGTTTTTCGGCGGAAGTGCCCGTAAGCGGATGGAACCAGTGGGTATAATGGGTTGCCCCTTTGTTCATGGCCCAGGCCTTGATCCCAGCAGCAATCTGATCGGTAATCTTCCGTTCGATCGTATCACCTTTATTTATTGCGCCCATCAACCTTTCGTAAGCTTCTTTGGTAAGGAACTCGCGCATAGCATCGCGGTTAAAGGTCATTTCACCAAAATATTCCGATACTTTCCTATTGGGGAGTTCGAATGATTTCCTCTTACGGGTAAGGGTAACTTCGAGTGCTTTAAATCTGAAATTTGACATTGTTTTCGAGCTAAATATGTGGTTGACTAAAAAAATGCAAAGATAGGGATGTGGGCAAACCTCAGGAGAATTAGTAATTATTTTTTTTCAACAAATCGCCCATGCCTGAAGGCATGGGAAACTCAGGCTTGGGAAACTCATGAGTTTCCATGGCCTTCAGGCCGTGGAAACCGTCTGATAAAAAGCAATCCAATAAACGTAAGGATCCCATTAATAATGAGCAATTCAAATCCCATTTTATAACCATCGAACCAAATGGGGGCTTTGATGCTTAGGAAATAACAAATTACAGGGGAAGCAATGGCCACAAGCGGAACCCATTTGTCCTTGACTTTAAACTTTGAGAACAGGCCAAAGGAATACAACCCGAGAAGCGGACCGTACGTATAACCGGCTATGGTAAATAGTTTTGCAATCACGGCCTGGTCATTTATCTCCCTGAAAACAATAACTACGATAAGGACCAAAATGGAAATCCCCGCATGAACCAGGATCCGTGTCCTCACTTTCTTCTTTTCGTTCATATCATTTTTTTCCTCGATTCCCAGAAAATCTATACTAAATGATGTGGTCAGGGCTGTGAGGGCGCTATCGGCACTGGAATAGGCAGCAGCGATCAAGCCAATCATAAATGCAATTCCGGCCAGGGCGCCAAGATGGTTGATGGCAATTTCAGGAAATAGATTATCGGTAAGTTCAGGAATTGCAATGCCTATTTTATCCGTATAAATAAACAATACTGCCCCAAGGAAAAGGAACAAAAGGTTAACGGGGACAAGAATCCAACTTAAAGTAAGGATATTTTTCCGGGCATCTTTCAAATTGCGGCAACTTAGGTTTTTTTGCATCATGTCCTGATCGAGCCCGGTCATAACAATTGCAATAAAAGCACCGCTAAAAAATTGTTTCAGGAAAAAGCCTTTGTCGTGCCAGTCGGTAATGAATATTTTGGAATAGTCACTTTCCGCAACCATTGAAACCATGGAAGAAAAATCCATGTTCAAAGCCCGAATTATCAAATAAACCGAAAGCCCAACCGCCAACAGCATAAATGTGGTTTGTAGCGTATCCGTCCAGACGATTGTTTTGATCCCACCCTTAAACGTATAAAGCCAAATAAGTAAAACGAAGAAGGTAATGGTTGCCCAAAAAGGGATTTGAAAGGCATCAAACACGAAGATCTGCAATACATTAACGACCAGAAACATACGGAACGAAGCACCGATAACGCGGGAAACCAAGAAATACGCTGCCCCGGTCTTATATGACCAGAACCCAAATCGGGTTTGGAGATAAGAATAGATGGACGTCAGGTTGAGTTTGTAATACATGGGCAATAATACCCTTGCAATTACCCAGTAACCGATCAGGTAGCCAAACACAATGACCATGTACGAAAACTGCGTGTCCCCAACCCAACCAGGCACCGAAATAAATGTTACCCCGGAAAGCGATGCCCCCACCATTCCGTAGGCCACAACAAACCATGGGGATTGTTTATTGCCCACAAAAAATGCCTTGTTCCCAGCTTTCCGGGAGCTAAGCCAGGAAACAAAAAACAACAAAGCTGTGTAGGAAAGAAAAACAGTAAGTATTAAACCTGGTGCCAAGGAATTATTTTTGATGTAACACAATTATATTATTTCTGTGCAATATTACGAATTCTATCAAACTCTATAGAAGAGACTATAGCTATTAATTGTTATTATTTGGCCCAATTTTCAATTTTTAATCTAGATTCCTGCTTCCCAAGATCTGAATAAATTGAATCTTCACTCACCAAAACACAGGAATATAGGATAGCCATGCTTGCAAGTATTAAATCAATATTATGCTTTTTTGCGCTTTCTTTTTTAAGCTTTCGTTTATCGACAAAACTCTTTTTGAGCATCCCAAAAAAAAACCGAACCTTTAACGGAAAGAGGTAAAACATCAAATACTTCCTTGGTTTCCTTAATTATCATGCTCAAATTCAAAATCTCCCCTAAATTCTTTCATGTCATTTTTAAGCTGCTCAAAATACCTACCTGAATAATCAGGATCATTTTCAACTCTTTGCGCAAGTTTTGCCCATTTTGACATCTTACCAATAGATGTAGCAGTTTCGGGATCTAAACCCTTAACAGAATTCAAAGCTTGCATGACAATTTCCCTTTGCTCCTCCTCGGTCAGTCCCTGTATATCATCTGGTAATTCTAACGTAATCCGCATAACTATTCATTTAATTAATAACATAGAAACTTTAAAACGGTATGCTATCAAATGCAAATTTCCATAAAATAAACAAGGAATGCAAGCAAAACTATTGCAGTACAAAGTGATATTAATACTTCTTCATGCTGGCAGCACCGGAAACATCGTGATGGGTAATGCGGGCTTCGCCTTTGTATTTCAGATGGGCCGCACCGGAAACTTCGGCAGACAATTCACCGGTCACGAAAATCTTTGCCCCGGCTGCACCGCTCACTTCTATTTCATAATTTTCAACTTCCAGTTCATAGGCATCAAAATGACTGGCACCCGAAACATCCATTTCCACTTTTTGCGCACTGCCATAGAGTTCTATATTGGATGCCCCGCTGCAATCCATCTCCAGTTTATTGGCCGACAGTTTCAAGTCAATGAAAGATGCCCCACTGCAATCCATCTCCAGATCGGTAAATGTAAATTTATCTTCCCCGGAAAGTTTACAGGCACCACTCACTTCCATCTTGTGCATATCCTTAAACGTAAGGTAAATGTTCAAAGCCTCCGAATCACGAATATCTTTGGTCGTGGTAATATGGAGCGTTCCACCTTTTACTTCTGTTTTAATAACCTCCAACAGGTTTTCATCGGCTTCCACTTCAAGTTTTTCGGTGGTTCCCTGCGTTAGGAAAACATGGAAAGCCCCTCCAACTTCAATTCCGCTAAAAGAAGAAACATCCCTTTGTTGTTTAACAACGTTGCCATCCCCTTTTACCCCTTTGAAAGCGTATGAACAACTGCTTTGCATGGTCAAGGAAAGCATTAAAACTAGTGTGATCATCAATGACTGGTTTTTTGTGATTTTTTTCATTTTGATTTCGTGTTAAGTGATTGTTATGTTATTTGGTTCAATGATTCAATGAATCAATGCGATAATGATTTAATGGTTCAATGTTGAGCCGAACAAAATCCCGCCATAGTGGAGAGATAATAGTTCAAATCCGTACTAAATCATTATCTGAAAAAGAGGCTGACATCCGAATGGCTTGCGTCCACAAACACTTTTGACTTTGTGTTTTCATCGTCACCGACCATCCCTTCATATTTGTTTGAGGAGAATGACAGATCGACCACCGAAAGGCGCGTCCTGTCTTCGGGGAATTCAAAATCGCCCATTTTAATCGTTGCAATTAGTTTAAAGGAAGCGCCATCTTCGATCCCTATTTTTGCTTCGCCAAAACTATTTTCCAGGTCGATCAAGGCAAAACCCTTGTCGATTAGTTTCACGTTCAAGTCCCCGTACGAGTAATCGGCAACAAGCCTTTGTTTCACATTCCTGATTTCAATATCCGAAAAGTCGGATTCAAGGTCAATGTCCCTCACCGTTCCGAGATACAGATCATCGTAACCCGATTCGAGGGTAATCACATCGGCCGATCCGATCTTCAGTTCCGAAAAACCGGTTTCAAGGGAAATATTATTTGCCTCGCTCACTTCAAGATCGGAATACTTCAACTCAACATCGGCACTGTTCAGATATCCCACAAAACAATCCTCACTGAAACTCATTTTCAGGTTATTGCTTTCGCCCAACAGCCTTTTTGCCCTGAGCGAGCCATAGGCAACAGCAATATTGGAATTGCCTTCAACTGCATTCAGGATAATCTCACCAAATTTATTGGAAAGGTCCACATTGATTGAAGCCGGGAAATAAATCAGGTAATCAACGCTGAGATTGTTATCGTTCCTAAAAGCTTTGCTCCCATATTCGGTTATGGCCATTACTTCCGACCTGCTTCCCGTTAGCAAAACATCAACCTTGTCGAAATAACCATTTGCCTTTTCCTGGCTCGATGCCTCCACCGAAACAGTGACTTTTATAGAGATGGAATTTTTGTCCCAATTCTCGCAATGGAGCAAACCGAATTTGTTTTTGACGATCAGCGACGCGTTGTTGTCCACATCAAAGGTCTTGGAGATTTCCTTCACAAATTCACCCTTCATGGCAAAGGAAGAAGTTGCGGCAAAAACGAAAATCAAGAGTGCGAAGTTCAGTTTTAAATTATTCATAATATTTATTTTAGTGCTATCGTTGAGTTCTTTGTAAAGTATTGATTATTCTGTTCAATATTTCCGCTTGTTTTTTACGGTTGATTACCAAGGCATTCAAAATCCGCTCGTTGGATGGGTTCCCGGCAAGGTCGCTTTCAAGTTCGGCCTTGTTTTCATCCAAGGTTTCCAGTTGTTTCAAAGCCATTTCCCTGATCTTGCCGGCATCGTCATTTGAAGCTGTCAATTGATCGATTTGCCCCATCCGTTTATCGGTAATGATATTGTAATAATGTATGGCTTCCTGGAGTTCCTGTGGAAGTCCGGCTTCTTCCACCTGCTGTGAAATGGCTTGGACATAGTTTTTCAACGGGTTGCTGTAATATACAAGGCCAATGGTGATGAATACAATAACACTTGCAGCTATCCGCAATACAATCCCATAGCGCGAAAACCAGCTTTCGCGTTCCTCGTGGTATTTTGTCAATTTCCCCTGGAATCTGTCAAAATGCCCTTTGGGAGGTTCATTGCTGTTGAAAGCCTCTTTGTTTTTCCCGATAATTTCATCTAAATTTTTCATGATGTGCTTATTAATTGGGATGAAACATTTTTATTGATCGTTGTTCGGCCAGGATTTTCTGCAATTTGCTTTTTGCCCTCGAAAACCGTGTCCTCGATGTATTGTTCGATATTTTCAGTATCTGTGAAATCTCTTCATGATCGTAACCTTCAAACAGGAAAAGTGAAACAATGACCCTGCTGTCTTCCGATAAACTGTTCAAGGCACTTTTCACCTCTTCCACTTTATAATCAATGTTTTCAGCATAAGGGGACTGGATATCTTCCATTTCTATTTTCGATTCTTCAATGGAAACCAGATCCCTTCTCTTTCTTAAAGCATCCAGGGAATTGTTCACCACAATCCTCTTCAGCCAACCGCCAAAACTGCCTTCGCCCGAAAAACCGTCAATCTTACCAAAGGCATCGAGAAAGGAATCCTGCATCACATCTTCAGCTTCTGTGGGATTGTTCAATATCCTGAGGCTGGTGTTGTACATTGATTTATAATAAAGATTATAGATTTCATACTGTGCCTTTTGATCGTTCTTGCGACAACGCAACACCAACTTATCGTGTATATGTTTTACGGCAGTTTTCAAATGGCACTTTCTTTATTGGTATGACCGATGGTTTTCTTGAATGTTACACTAAAAACAAAAAAACCTGCAAGATTTCGATCCTTGCAGGTTTTTTCAATAAAAAGTTGAAAAATTAACTTATTTCAGAACAACTTTTTCCACATGGTTGTATTCCCCGTTCGCAACACGGATAAAGTAAACCCCTTTGGGCTGATTGCTCAAATCAAGTTTCGTGTTCAGGCCGGAAGAGGGTTGAAGTGTCCTTTTTTCGATGAGTTTTCCTTCAATGCTCAAAACCTGCAATTCGGCGGTATGTTCCAGTTCCGTAATGTTCACATTGATTTCACCCGTTGTCGGGTTGGGGAAAATCGAAATTTTATCAACACTTGCCGCATTGTCGGGCATTCCGGTAACAAGGTCAAAACTCAGGTTGTCAATGTAGAGGTTGTTTCCAAAACCGGTGACCGATTCAAATTTAATCCTTACATCATATTGCCATGCGTATTCAGAAATGTCGATTGAATAGCAATCGGCGCCAAAGCCACTTCCGCACCAATCATCTTCCGATTGGGGGATAAACAATCCTGATGTAGCCGAATGTGTTGCAAAAGAACCGCTGCCATCCTCTTTTATCCCGAAAACCTTGGTCCAGGAATTGCCACAATTTGATGACACATAAACATTGAGCGAGTCAGCCGAAGCCGCTACCCTTTGCGCATACGCATGTTGGAAA
>JAJRTT010000012.1 GCA_024278155.1 Bacteroidota bacterium
ATTTTTGCGCGTCCTTCCGCATCGGCATATAAAATACGTGCCTGTGAGCCCACGACCATTTTGTTTTTCTTGGCGTTTTTTATCCAGGTAATATTGTCCTGCATCTGCAATTGGATTTCTTCCGGGGAGTTTTCCATGATCTCCTGTAAGACGTTCATGGCTATTTTATCGGTCTTGTCGAGGTCTTCCGGTTTCCCTGAAGTACAAACCCAACGGAACGGCCCGAAACCATAATCGAAGCACATGGGCCCAAGGATATCCTGGACATAGGATTTATATTTGAAGTCGATGTTGTTGTCGGCCATTATGTCTGCCCCGGCACGGGAAGCTTCCAGTAAAAAGGCATTTCCGTAATCGAAGAAATATGTCCCTTTTGCTGTGTGTTTGTTGATGGCCGCAGCGTGGCGGCGCAAGGTTTCCTGCACCTTTTCCTTAAATAACCGAGGGTCTTCACGGATCAATTGTTTGGCTTCTTTGTAAGGAATCCCCACGGGATAATAACCACCTGTCCAGGGAATATGCAGGGAGGTCTGGTCGGAGCCCACATGGACAAAGATATTTTCCTCGTCAAAACGTTCCCAAACTTCCACCACATTGCCAATGTAGGCGATGGAAACAACCTCGTTGTTCTTTTGTGCCTGATGGGTGCGCTCAACCAATTCGTCCATATTGTCAATCAATATATCCACCCATCCCTGTTCATGGCGTTTTGTTGCTGCCTTTGGGTTTACCTCGGCGCAAACCGTGATGCAGCCGGCGATATTCCCTGCTTTGGGTTGGGCCCCGCTCATTCCGCCAAGGCCGGAAGTCAAAAAGACTTTTCCTGCCGGG
Organism: Bacteroidota bacterium; assembly: GCA_024278155.1. Classification (GTDB taxonomy): domain Bacteria; phylum Bacteroidota; class Bacteroidia; order Bacteroidales; family JAADJA01; genus JAADJA01. The sequence goes on from JAJRTT010000012.1 coordinate 832, forward strand.
TTTTCTGTTTTTGGCAGGATCTTACGAAAAGCGTTCATCACTGTAATCGTTGTACCATGGACGATTCCCTGCGGCCCAATGTACATGAAGGAACCGGCCGTCATTTGCCCGTATTGCGTAACCCCGAGTGCATTGAACTTTTCCCAGTCGTCGGGGCTGGAATAATTGGGGATCATCAGGCCGTTGGTCACCACTACCCTTGGGGCGTTTTTTGAAGAAGGGAACAAACCCATGGGATGGCCCGAATAGAGGTTCAAGGTTTGCCCATCGGTCATTTGCGACAAATACTGCATCGTGATCAGGTACTGTGCCCAATTTTGGAACACTGCCCCGTTGCCACCATAGGTGATGAGTTCTTCGGGGTGCTGCGCCACTGCAGGGTTGAGGTTGTTCTGTATCATCAGCATAAGCGCTGCCGCTTGTTGCGATTTTGCAGGATATTCTGAAATCGGACGTGCATATAATTCATAATCAGGTTTGAAGCGGTACATATAAATCCGTCCAAAATCCTTTAGTTCTTCGGCAAACTCAACGGCCAGTTCCTGATGCCATTTTTTGGGGAAATAGCGCAAGGCATTACGGATGGCCAATTGTTTTTCTTCTTTGGATAAAATGTCTTTTCGCTTGGGTGCCCTGTTGATGTTTTTTGGATATTCCCTTTTTGCCGGCAATTCCGAAGGTATGCCCTGTAATATTTGTTCCTTGAATGTCATGATATTTAATTTTTGTTGTTTTCTTTGCGTTAGGGATTGAACGGCCTGTTTGAAATCCTTTTGCTTTTTCAGCAAAAGATTGAGCAGTGAAAGCCCGACCACAGGGAACGCCCAAAAAGTAATTGTTGTTATTTCGTTTTAAATGCTTGTTCCTGAACCAAATTTACCATTGCGTTTATATCGTCCTTGAGCAACCTGTCTTCTTCCAGCTTGGCCACTTTCCCCCGGATGATGCTGTAATTCTCTTCGATGATTTCGGAAAATTTGCATGGCCGCCTGAATTCAATTGCCTGTGCGGCATACATCAGTTCGATGGCCAGTATTTTTTCAAGGTTCCCTAAAACCTGATTGAATTTTCGTCCGGAAATGCTTCCCATTGAAACGTGGTCTTCCTGTCCGAGAGAGGTCGGGATGCTGTCAGCCGAGGGTGGGAAACACAAAGATTTATTTTCGGTGACCAGCGCGGCGGTCGTGTACTGTGGGATCATATAGCCCGAGTTCAGCCCACCACTTTCTGTCAATAGGCGTGGCAATCCGTATTTGCCTTCCAGAAGCAAAAAAGATCTCCTATCGGAAATATTTCCCAGTTCCGAAGCTGCCAAGGCCCCGTAATCCAAGGCCATTGCCAGGGGCTGTCCGTGGAAGTTGCCGCCCGAAATGGCCACTGTTTCGCTCAACACGATGGGGTTGTCGGTCACCGAATTGATTTCGATTTCCGTGAGCTCTTTCAAGTGGTAATATGCATTTCGCGAAGCACCGTGGACTTGTGGGATGCAGCGCATGGAGTAAGGGTCCTGTACCCTTTCGCAGTTTTCGTGCGACATGATATTTTCCGAATCCTTGAACATCATTCGCATCCGTTTCGCCACTTTCAGGGTGCCTTTGTATGGGCGGATGGTGTGCAGTTCTTCCTTGAACGGGGATGCACTTCCTTTATAGCCTTCGATGCTCATGGCACCGGCAAGGTCGGCAAGGTCGAGCAGGTATTTCATTTTCCGCAAGCCCTTAATGGCATGGGCTACAATAAACTGTGTGCCGTTGATAAGTGCCAATCCTTCTTTTGCCCGGAGTTTTATGGGTTGTAGCCCATGTTTTTCCAATATATCCTTGGCCGGTGCGATTTTGTCGTTTATCCATATTTCACCTTCGCCCAACAAGGGCAAAAACAAGTGCGACAAAGGGGCCAGATCTCCCGATGCCCCAACAGATCCTTGCTCGGGAACAACCGGGACAATATCATTTTCCACGAAAAACAAAATCCGTTCAATTACTTCCAGGCGTATTCCAGAAAAACCCTGGCATAGCGCATGGACTTTTGTGATCATCATTATTTTCGATAATCCTTTGTCGATGGGTTTCCCGACTCCAACAGCATGTGTTATCAAAAGGTTCTCTTGCAATTTGCTTGTTTCACTTGCCGAGATCCGGACATCGCAAAGTGGCCCGAAACCCGTGTTGATACCATAGACCGCTTTGTGCCCATTCGACATCACCTCGACTTTTCGCCGACATTCGTTTACCCTCGCAATTGCTTCCCCCGTGAGTTCGGCTTTCAGTTCCCCTTTTACAATTGCCATGGCTTTGGAAACTGTTAGTTTTTCTATTCCGTATTTGAACATATGTTTTTTGTTTTTTTGCTTTTAGCTTAGCTTTAATTTGCTGAGAACAAAATTACAATTACTTTTGATGCTTAACAAGACTAATCATATCAACAACTGATAACCATGAAGCATCAATTGGAGTACCGGCCCTGCGTTATTTTCTGGCAGTAGCAGAAGAGCTGCACTTTAGGGGATTGGACGATATCCTGGATCATATCAAGCTCCTGAACGATGGGATTGATGGTAAACTGAAGTTGGGATATGTGGTCTCGGCAATGCAAAGGCTGATCCCAGGCCTATTGTTGAAATTCAGGGAAACCAATCCGAATGTCCTTGTCAACCTGACGGAACTCGATAACAAAAACCAGGTACAGGCTTTGGTGAACCAGGAAATAGATATTGGGTTCGTCAGGTTGGAACGGGTTCCGAAAGGCCTGGAAACACATCCTGCCCTTGAAGAAACGTTTTCGTTGGTATTGCCCGAGGACCATAAGGTTGACGCATCGAATTTTGATGATCTGTCGCAATTAAAGGACGAACACTTTATACTTTTCGATGCGTCTTACAGTGAATCTTATTACGAAAAAGTGATGCAAATATTTGACCACTAGGGGTTTTGCCCGACCGTTTCACATTCCACCGTAAATGCCAGTTCAATTTATCGACTTGCGGAAAACAATATGGGTATTTCCATTGTGCCCACATCCTTGCAATACGGATTCGACCTGAGAATCAAATTCATTGAGTTGACAAACATCCCCCAACGTACTACCTTGAAAATTGTTTGGAACAGCATGAACCCAAATCCTGTTTTAAAAGGTTCTATTGATATTATCAAGAACTGACCACTGTTCCTACATTGGACCAGGATACCGATATCGAAATATAATCTTGCATTTGCTTGTTCTTTTTTTTTATTAAACCGCTAATCCTTGTATCTTTGTGGAAATTTTTTTGTTTTAATTCCCGGGCCAAGCCGGAAAACGAAAACGGCTTGCACTTGTCTTATCAACCGGGAGAATTGAAACAGAAATAGTTAAACAGATATATTATGGGCAATTATACGCTAAATCCAAGGTACATTACGAAATCGGCAGATTTTATTATTGAGGTAATCAAAACAAAATTGGCCGAAGATGGTTTTTTTGTGACCTCCACCGGCAAAGGGAAAAAATATACGGTAAAACGTATTAGTGCAACTGGGATATTCTATGTTACCGCTGATCGCGTCCAGGACAAATCAGATATGATGGATATTGAAGAATTGAAATCGGCCATTGAAGACATGAAAAAATTGCCCAAGTTCACAACGGATGCTATTTTGCTGAAAGAGAAGCTATCAACCAACTTATACCGTAAAAGGACTCCTTTATTTGGCCTTTTGACATACACGGAAATCTTGCTGGAGGTTTAAACAAAACCTTTAACACAAAGTTTTTCGATAGACAAAATCCAACAAATTAAAAATTTATTCCCTGTTCCGGGCTTTTTTTCGAATCCCGGCATTCATTTTATTTTATTCTTGAATCATGAAAAAAAAATTCCTCCTTTTTTTTGCTTTCCTGCCTACCCTCATTTTCGCCCAGGAAGAAATAACCATAATGCAATATAATTTGTTGATGTATGGAAATTCCACCAGTTGGTGCACCTCGACCAACAACCCTTACCTTGAAAAAACAGAATACCTTAAAACCATTGTTGATTATGTGAACCCCGATATCCTAACGGTAAATGAATTAAGCGGTAATACGTTTTATCACGAATATATCAGCGACAATGTGATGAATGTAAATGGGGTTGGTTACTTTCAGATGGGCGAACCTGCAAATACATCGAATTCATATATTGTCAACCAGATTTATTTTAATTCCCAAAAATTCAAGTTCCATTCCTATTCGGTCGTCCCGACCAATGTGAGGGACATTGATATTTTTAAATTGTATTTCCTCACCCCGGGCTTGGAACTGACCAATGACACTGTCTTCCTCAATTGCATAGTGGCTCACCTGAAAGCCGGTTCCTATCCCGACAACGAAACCGAAAGAGCCAATGAAACCAATTTGCTGATGAACCACCTTCAGGATATAAATGCCACCGGGAATTATCTATTTATGGGTGATTTCAACCTCTATTCAAATGCCGAACCTGCGTTCCAGAACCTGATTGATTTCCCGAACGAAGATATCCGCTTTTATGATCCGCTCGATAAGATGGGCTCGTGGCACAACAACTCATATTATGAGGATATCCATACACAATCCACACACACGGGAAGTGGTTGCCCTTCGGGTGGCGGCATGGACGACCGTTTTGATTTTATCCTTGCCTCTGATGAAATTATTGATGGGGTCGATCATGTAAAATTTGTTGATGGTTCGTACAAAGCAGTTGGCCAGGACGGGCAGCACTTCAACCAAAACCTGGTCAGTTCGCCCATGAATACCTCTGTCCCTGCCGATGTTTTGGAGGCTTTGTACGGGATGTCCGATCATTTGCCCGTCACCCTGAGGTTATTGATTGACAACAATGTGGGTATTGCCGAATCGGGGATTCCCGATTTTAAAATCAGCATGAACAATCCTGTCGGGGATAATCTTTCCCTCAAAATCGCTGCAAAAGAAAACTCCCAATTTCTTATTGAGATTCGCAATCTTTGGGGCCAAAGGGCCTATTCCGAAACCACCATTGTCCCATCTTCCAAAACTGTTGTAATCCCAATGAAAATGTTTATGACAGGAATGTACATATTGAGCGTAACTGATGAAAAACAGAATATGATCGTGAAAAAGATATTGAAGGATTGATCGGTATTTTTGCAATAAACATGAAAATTGCAAAGTCCATTTTGCAAAAAAAGACTATTTTTGTCAAAATCATTTTGCAAAATGGATAAATTATTTCAGTATTCTGTTTCGAGAATTAATTCGATTAATACAGACTTTAAAAGATATTTGTGGGGTAAAATCAATTGGGACAACAGGTTAATAGCGATTACAGGCGCAAGGGGCGTGGGTAAAACCACAATGCTTTTACAATATATTAAGCTGAATTTGAGTGATTCCCCAAATGAAGTTGTTTTTGTCAACCTTGATGATCTGTATTTTTCGAAAAATTCAGTTGTCGATTTTGCATCTGAATTTGTAAAACGCGGCGGAAAGTACCTATTCCTGGATGAGGTGCATAAATACAGCAATTGGTCGCAAGAAGTAAAAAATATTTATGATTATTTTGGTGAACTCAAGATTGTAATTACTGGATCTTCTGCTTTGAATATTTACAAGGGAACTGCTGACCTGAGCCGAAGGGCGATTTTATATAAATTACTTGGATTGTCATTTCGGGAATTTATTGAACTGAAATATAATATTGCGTTTCCCGTGCTTTCCCTTGGTTCTGTTTTGGACGCAGCGGGTGTGTCTGTTCCTGGTATTTTGCAGAAAATAAAGCCAATAAAGTTATTTGAAGAGTACATTCAGAATGGTTACTATCCTTTCTTCATAGAAAATGAACAGGATTTCAATAATCGGTTGAAACAAATTGTGAACCATGTACTGGACAGGGATTTGCCATCTGTTGAAAAAATTGATTTTAAGGCTGTACAAAGCTTACGCAAATTATTGTCCATCCTTGCTGAAATAGTACCTTACAAGCCCAATATCCTAAAACTAAGTGAGCAGGTGGGTGTAAGCAGAGAAACTCTTATCAAGTACCTGTATTTACTATCAAGGGCCGATTTGTTGATATTATTGCAGTCGGCAACTTTTGGTATTGCCAGAATGAACAAGCCCGAAAAAGTTTATCTGAACAACCCAAATCTTATGTTTGCCCTTACCGATACTTCCATTAGCTCGGGAACTTTGCGGGAAACATTTATATTTAACCAGTTAATGGAAAACCATAAAGTAACATATACCAATAAAGGTGATTTTTTAGTGGATGGTAAATACACCATTGAAGTTGGGGGGAAAGGTAAGGGCAAAAAGCAAATCACAGGTATCGAAAATGCATATATTGCTGCCGATAATATTGAATATGCTTATTTGAACAAAATCCCATTATGGTTATTTGGGTTTTTGTACTAAGGTCTTTTCGTGGAGAGGTTTTCGGTTTTCTATGGAAATACCAATTATTTGGCAACATATATAAACTTTCCTTCCCCAAACTTGTTTGTTGTTAGAATTCGTATTTTTGTCTTTTGAACCAATACTTAATTGTATGGATAAATATTCCTGGTTGAAAAATGCCGACCCCAAATTAATTGAAGAACATTACGAAAGCTATAAAAAAGACCCGTCTTCTGTGGAAAAGGGTTGGGCGCGTTTTTTTGAAGGATTTGATTTTGCCCTTTCCGATTATTCCAGGCCATCTGACGAAAAAGGCCTCATCCCAGCTGAATTCAAGGTGATAAACCTGATTAACGGATACCGGCAGCGCGGGCATCTTTTCACCAAAACAAACCCTGTGCGCACCCGGAGGCATTATTCCCCTTCATTGGATATCGGGAATTTTGGTTTGGACAAAAAAGACCTGGAGAAGGAATTTCAGGCTGGGAACGAGATAGGAATTGGAAAAGCCAAACTTAAAGATATTGTGGGCCATTTGGAAGAAACCTATTGCCAATCAGTTGGAGTGGAGTTCCAATATATACGCGAACCCCGTGTGCTGGAATGGCTAAAGGGGCAGATGGAGGGCAGCAAGAATTCTTATGCTTTTTCGGAAGAAGATAAAAAGTATATTTTCCACCATCTTAGCCGGGCAGTGTTGTTCGAGAAATTCATCCATAAAAAATTCCCGGGACAAAAACGTTTTTCACTCGAAGGGGCCGAAACGGCCATTCCCGCCCTCGATGCCATTATCGAAAAAGGGGCCTTGCTCGGTGCAAAGGAGTTTGTGATCGGGATGCCGCACCGGGGCAGGCTGAACGTGCTGGCAAATATCATGAAGAAACCCTTTGAAGATATTTTCAGTGAATTTGAAGGGAAAGAATATGAGGATGAATCCCTATTGGGCGATGTGAAATATCATTTGGGTTTTGTGTCGGACAGGACAACAACTTCCGGCAAGAACGTGAAATTGACCCTGGCCCCAAACCCATCGCACCTTGAAGCCGTTGACCCTGTAGTGGAAGGGATCGCACGCGCAAAAATCGATAAAGAATACAATAAGGATTACAGCAAAGTAGTGCCCATCCTGATGCACGGCGATGCTTCCATTGCCGGACAAGGGATTGTGTACGAAGTGGTGCAAATGGCCGGCCTTTCGGGTTATAAAACAGGTGGCACCATCCATCTTGTGATCAATAACCAGGTTGGTTTTACCACAAATTACCTGGATGCCCGGACCAGCACATATTGCACCGATGTGGCCAAAACAGTTCTCGCCCCGGTTTTTCATGTGAACGGCGATGATGTTGAGGCACTGGCTTATACAATACAACTTGCAATGGCCTACCGTGAGAAATTCCAGAACGATGTTTTCATCGACCTTTTGTGTTACAGGAAATATGGCCATAACGAAGGCGATGAACCCCGGTTCACACAACCCATCCTCTACAAGGCCATCGAGAAACACCCGGATCCCATGCAGATTTATAAGGGGAAATTGATTTCCCAGGGATTGATGAGCGAAAAAGATGTTTCGGAAATAACAAAGCACCTGAATGAAGTATTTGAGAAAAACCTGGCGGAAGCAAAGCAAAAGGAGAAAGTGGATATCCAGTTTATCCAGGAAAAATGGGTCGATATAAGAAAAGCGGTCAAAGAGGATTTTGATGCTTCCCCCGAAACCGGTGTCGATAAAAAAATATTGAAAGAGGTTGGCCTGAAGCTGAGCCATGTGCCGGAAGGGCTTAAGCTGTTCAGGAAAACCGTACGCTTGCAGAATGCCCGGCACGATATGATCGAAAAAACCGAAAAACTGGATTGGGCCATGGCCGAATTGTTAGCCTACGGGACTTTGTTGGAAGAAGGTGTTGCCATCCGGCTGAGCGGACAGGACAGTGCCCGGGGAACGTTCTCGCACCGCCATTCTGTTTTAAAAGTGGAAGATTCGGAAGAGGAGTTTGTCCCGTTGAACAACCTGAGTAAAAAACAGGCCCGTTTTGAAGTTTTCAACTCCTTGCTTTCTGAATACGGCGTTTTGGGGTTTGAATATGGATATGCCTGCCTTACACCGAAAAGCCTTACGATTTGGGAAGCACAGTTTGGTGATTTCAACAATGGCGCCCAAATTATTTTCGACCAGTTTCTGAGCAGTGGCGAAGATAAATGGAACGTAATGAACGACCTGGTGATTTATCTTCCACATGGTTATGAAGGGCAGGGGCCGGAACACTCCAGTGCGCGATTGGAACGTTTCCTTACTTTAAGTGCCGATTTACATATGCAGATCGTAAACTGCACAACCCCTGCAAACTTTTTTCATGTGTTGCGCCGCCAATTCAACAGGCCATTTCGGAAACCCTTGATTATTTTTACACCTAAAAGCCTGTTGCGCCATCCCCGTTGTGTATCGCCTCTCGATGATTTGAGCAAGGGTGGTTTCAGGGAAGTAATAGATGATGCCGGTGCCGATCCGGAAAAAATCGACCGGGTGATATTCTGTGCTGGCAAAATG
>JAJRTT010000122.1 GCA_024278155.1 Bacteroidota bacterium
GCAAGGTTCAGGTTGGGGACAGCCTTTTCCTTTTTCTGTTGGCTCCTCAAAAAATGGAAAACACCCAATGTTTCTTTCCGGTTTACATCGGAATGGATTTCAACATCTTCCCCAATTGAATTTGCCGGGAAAATCCCCAAAGCACCATTGGCCGTCAGCATCTTTTCGCTTACGATCCGGTTGAGCATTTTCTGGGCATCATCATAAAGTTTCCGTGCCTCCTCCCCTTTTATAGGGTCTTCAAAAATCGAAGGGTATCTTCCATTCAATTTCCAGGCATGGAAAAAGAATGTCCAATCAATAAACCCCCTTAATTCTTCAAGCGGATAATCTTCAAAATACTTCTTCCCGATAAATTTGGGTTTTGCAATATCCTTTTCGGCCCAGCTTAGTTTAAGTTTGTTCCCAATGGCTTCCTGAAATGAAATATACTCCCCTTTCTTCTTCCCTGACTCATGTTTCTGGCGCAAATCGCCATATTTCAGTTCAATTTTCTTCACATAATCAAGCTTCTGTTCATCAGAAAGCAACTTGGCAGAAACCCCCACACTCCTTGATGCATCCTTAACATGGATAACAGGTGCATGATAGTTTGGGGCAATTTTCACGGCAGTATGGATTTCAGAGGTCGTTGCACCTCCTATCAAGAGTGGGATATGGATATCATTGCGTTCCATTTCGGCGGCCACATGTACCATCTCTTCAAGCGAAGGGGTAATCAAACCGCTCAGGCCCAACAAATCGGCATTCTCATCCTTTACGGCCTGTATGATTTTTTCGGAGGGGACCATTACGCCCAAATCAACCACTTCAAAGTTATTACAGGCAAGCACGACCCCAACTATGTTTTTCCCAATATCGTGTACATCACCCTTAACCGTTGCCATTACCACTTTCCCGGCTGATTGTATCTTTTCCCCGGAATCCCTTTGCTCCTGTTCGATAAAAGGGAGGAGCTTTGCCACCCCTTTTTTCATTACCCGGGCAGTCTTCACGACCTGTGGCAGGAACATTTTCCCGGCACCGAACAAATCGCCCACAGTGTTCATCCCATCCATCAAAGGGCCTTCGATTATATCCAGGGAACGTTTGTATTTTCCACGGGCCTCCATAACATCCTCCTCCACATAATCGGCAATCCCCCTGACAAGGGCATGTCTCAAACGTTCCTCGACAGGCTGTTGCCGCCATTCATCGATTTTTTCAGGGTCAATGGCCGTACCTTTCACTTTTTCGGCGTAGGCAATCAAGCGTTCCGTTGCACCTTTCCTTCGGTTAAGGACAACATCCTCGACAAGGAGAAGCAAATCTTTGGGGATCTCATCATAAACCTGCAACATGCCCGCATTCACAATCCCCATATCGAGGCCGGCTTTGATGGCATGGAACAGAAATGCCGAGTGCATGGCCTCGCGCACCACATTATTGCCCCTGAACGAAAAAGAAAGATTGCTGATCCCACCGCTCACTTTGGCATAAGGAAGGTTTTCCTTTATCCATTTCACCGTGTTTATAAAGTCAACGGCATAGTTGTTATGCTCGTCCATTCCAGTGGCCACCGTAAGTATGTTGGGGTCGAAAATAATATCTTCGGGCTTGAAACCAACTTCCATGGTGAGTATGTCATAAGCCCTTTTGCAAATAGCGGTTTTACGTTCAAAACTAACTGCCTGACCCTCTTCGTCAAAAGCCATTACAACAGTGGCAGCACCGTAATTCCTGATTTTTGAGGCTCTTTCCTTAAACTCCTTTTCCCCTTCCTTTAAGCTGATGGAATTCACAATTGCTTTTCCCTGGACACACTTCAAGCCCGATTCGATCACCGACCATTTGGAAGAGTCGATCATAATGGGCACTTTGGAAATATCGGGTTCGGTGGCAATCAGGTTAAGAAAGTTCACCATGGAAGATTCGGCATCCAACATGGCATCGTCCATGTTTATGTCAATTATCTGGGCGCCGTTTTCGACCTGTTGCCGGGCAACCGATAGAGCTTCCTCAAACTTTTCCTCACGGATAAGGCGGGCAAATTTCCGGGAACCGCTCACATTTGTACGCTCCCCGATATTGATAAAATTGCTCCCTTTATAAACCTTTAAAGGCTCAAGACCACTCAATTTCATTTCATGTTCCTGAACGGGAATTTCCCTTGGCCGGTGCTTTTCGGCCAGTTTCACAAATTCCCTGATATGGTCGGGTGTGGTTCCACAACAACCGCCTATTATGTTCACGAATTGATTAACGAGGAAATCTTTCATTTGGACGGCCATAATTTCGGGCGTTTCCTCATATTCCCCAAACTGATTGGGCAAACCGGCATTTGGGTGGACACTCACATTGAAAGGTGCTTTATCGGCCAGTTCCTCAAGATAAGGCCTTAAATCCTTTGCGCCCAAAGCACAGTTCAAGCCCACAGTCAACAAATCCAGGTGTGAAACAGAATTTAGGAAAGCCTCTGTGGTCTGGCCACTTAAAGTCCGACCGCTGGCATCGGTAATTGTACCTGAAACCATTACAGGTATAATCTTCCCGGTTTCCTTTTGCAAATCGGCCACGGCCATCAAGGCGGCTTTGGCGTTTAGCGTATCAAAAATGGTTTCGATCAGCAGCAAATCCACACCCCCATCCATCAATGCTTTTGCCTGAACTTTGTAGGCCACATACAAATCATCAAAAGTCACGGCCCGGAAACCCGGGTTGCTGACATCGGGCGACAAGGAAGTGGTTTTGTTGGTCGGCCCCATGGAGCCTGCTACAAAGCGGGGCTTATCAGGTGTAAGTTTGGTGTATTTATCGGCAGCGGCCTTTGCGATTTTTGCGGAGGCAACATTGATTTCATTGACCAAATCCTCCATATGGTAATCGGCCATGGAAATGGAAGTCGCATTAAAGGTGTTGGTCTCCACAATATCGGCACCTGCTTCAAAATAGGCTTCATGGATGTTTTGGACAATATCGGGGCGCACCAATGACAAAAGATCGTTATTGCCTTTCAAATCATATGGGTAATCGGCAAAACGTTTGCCCCGGTAATCCTTTTCATCCAGTTTATATTGCTGGATCATCGTCCCCATTGCCCCGTCAAGGACAAGGATACGGCTTTTCAATATATTGTGTATGTTGGTTTTCATTTATCTTTTGATCTTATCAATTCATTTTAAGGGGACTTTTATTAATTCATTGCTTTGATAAAAGGCCCAGATGCCAGAAATCATATCTGCAGTGCCAATCCCTTCCAATTTCTTATAATCAAGTATTTCAGTCCCTTCCAAATTACACAAAACAACCCAAAAATAATCATACGTATCCCCATAATCAAGAGTGACAGAAAACTGATTTTCCAGGTTGTTTTGACCATTATCATTCTCCTTGTCTTTTTTGCATGAGGCAATCACCATCAGGAACGCTATCCCAAAAAGCACTATAAAGGATAAATTGGATTTGTTCTTCATTTTATTTGATTCTAATTTCCGGAAAGTGTTTTCTTTTACAAATGTAAGCGAAAAATCCAAAATGGTATTGTTCGTTGATTTACCTTATTTCCGCAAGCGGAAATATTTCATCCACGAATTGCACTAATTTCACGGATTTAACAAAGCTGTTCCGAAAAAGGCATAAAACAGGGGCTTTTGCGGCAAAAAGAGCCCAACCTCCCTTACCCA
>JAJRTT010000123.1 GCA_024278155.1 Bacteroidota bacterium
ATTGCCGAAGTGGACCTGAAACTCCGGGGCCCTGGCGACTTGCACGGTACACAGCAAAGTGGCATCCTCGACTTGAAAATTGCCGACATCGTAAAAGATGAAAAAATACTGAAATATGCCCGTGAAAAAGCCATTGAATTATTGAACGATGATCCCCATCTTGAAAAAGAAACCAATTCCCCGATCTTAAAAGAACTGAACAAGCAAACAAGGAACAGGCCCAATTGGGGTTTGATCAGTTGAAAATAGAGCAGGCCCATATTACAGAAACCCCAATCTACTTTTCCATCTTTCTTTCCTCCATTTTCTTTTCGGCCATATAATTGGCATCAAGAAAAATCATTGAATCAAGCGGGATGTTTCTTGATTGTGCTTTTTTACGTATGTCTTCCATCCAGTTTTTCGAGTTGTTTATCTGTTTTATAAAACCCTTTATCCATAGTTCCTTCATTGCTTTATCATTGTGTTCCACTATGGGCAATACATCGGCAACAAAACCATCCCCAAATTTAAATAAACCTGCGGTTGACATCATCAAGATTACCAGGTCTGCATTGGTTACGGCTTTAAAAACATCTATGTCCTTCACCGTTAAAGGGGGATCGCCTTTTTGTGGGAAAATGCTGTTGTAGTAATACCAATACTGATTGGATCGAAAACTATTGTTCAATGTGCTATCGTTTAGATTCCAATAAAAACTATCGCTGATAACGATTACAGAGGGCATTTCCTTGATAGGGTATTTGTTTTCCATTTCAACAACAGGGTAAGCCATTGGGATTTGAGGGACGGGAAAACAGAGATTTAGGATTTTTTCCAGGTCATTGTCGGTGTTGCGGGGTTCTTCGCTCCATTCAATATCCTTCAAATGGATCCTGTTCATCTTCCTGTCAAGGATTTTTTCACATTTTTTGATCAAGGAATCTGCTGTTAGTTTGGCGCCAAATTCGCTCCAGTGTGTGCCGGTTTTGGTGAACAAGGGGGGGTGTTCCGAGCTTTTTTTCAATTGCATAAACCAGGCGTTGACATCAATGAAGGGTACATCTGACTTGCCAAGGGCATCGGCATAAGTTTGATAATTCGTTGAATCCCGCTTACCAATAAACCGATCAGGTATATATTCGGGGTAATACCATGACTTTCCTGGGTTCAACATGACCAATAACCCGGTATTGTATTGTTTCAGCAAATGCCTGATATCTGAAAAATGCTTGACTCTTTCCTCTATTTTGGTTTTGCCGATAAAATCATCTCCCCGGTAATCATAAATGTACCAGGGTTCAAATAAATAACCTTGCTTGCCGATAGTAACACCATCGGGATGAGGGATGTTGAACAAACTATAATCCACTTGATTGTATAGCCTGATAAAGAAAGGCCGGAACCCAAAACCCTTGTCAATAAGTTTAAGTATGCCCGCTTGGTATTCAAAACCGAGGTATGAACCAAAAGTAAGCGGGACTGTTTCGGGCTCATTGACAACCCCATTCAGGGGCTTTATTTTGAAAACACCTGTAATGTATTGAAAGCCCGGCAATGAAAGCAACACGACCAGGCAAATAACCAATATGCGGTATATCTTTTCCATATTAAAACCTAAAATAAATAAAAGGGCTAAACCCCGATCCTGCCAACGATGCAATAACGAAAACCATGGTAAAAACAGAAACAATAAAATACAGCAAGTGTTCTTTGACGTTTAAATTGGTTTTGTAAATCCGGTCTTCCATCCTGGAACCAAACTGAAAAACCGTGATAAATGAGAAGATTGTTGCCATTAGCAATATAAAGTAAAAATGGCTATTTAATTCAGATGTTATTGGGTTGAAATCGAAAACAAACATCCGTTCGAGATAGGTCAGAGCATTTTCAAACCCCTCCACCCTGAAAAACACCCAACCCACAATCGTAATGAAGAAAGTAACCAAAGTACTCGGGCCTTTACCGATCCGTTCATAAACCTTTAGCAGGAAAATGCGATCTGCAATTAAAAACAAACCGTGATATGCGCCCCAAATAACAAAATTCCAGTCAGCGCCATGCCATAGGCCTGAAATAAGGAATACGACCCACAGATTGAAATATAGGCGTGGTTTGCTTACCCGGTTGCCTCCCAATGGGAGGTACAGGTAATCGCGCATAAATTGCCCCAGGGTAATGTGCCATCGACGCCAAAATTCAGTAATACTACGTGAGGTATATGGATTGTTAAAGTTTTCAGGAAACTTAAACCCGGTCATTCTGCCCATGCCTATTGCCATATCCGAATATCCCGAGAAATCGAAATATATCTGGAATGCATAGCCAATAATACCAATCCAGGCCATATTTGTGTCGAGGTCAATATAATTCATGGCCATTATTTTGTCAACCTCAAAAGCCAGGACATCAGCAATCAATACCTTTTTGGCCAGGCCAATAACAAACCGGTAAAAACCCAATAAGCGATCCTCGTTGGTTTCCCTGCGTTCGGTAATCTGATCGGCAATGGTCTGGAAACGGACAATAGGCCCAGCGATCATTTGTGGGAACATCAGGATATAAAGTAAGAAATCAAAGGGGTTTTTGAGCGGTCTATGGGTTTTTCGATATACGTCGATTGTATAGGTAAGCGACTGAAATGTAAAAAACGAAATGCCGATGGGCAATACTACTTTTGTCCAATATATGGATTTTGCACCAAAACCTTCAAGGATAAGATTAAAATTGTCAATAAAGAAATTAGCATATTTAAAGTAAGCCAGCAACCCAAGGTTAATGCCTATCGACAGTGCCGCCCACAGTTTTTTCTTAGGCCTGTCATTCGTGAAGTACATCGCCCTTACGATATAAAAATTTGTAAATACCGAGCCGATCAGGAAAAAAATAAAACGGGGTGCGCCCCAGGCATAAAACACAATACTGAACAACAAGAGCACAAGGTTTTTGTGTTTCTTGCCCATAATGTAATATGTAATAAGGAAAACGGGAAAAAAGAATAAAACAAATACGATACTGCTAAAAACCATCCCTGATATTTTAAGAGGGCAAAAGTAGATATTTTCATACATTATTAATTAGAAATGGTTTAAAATCTTACATTTGCAAGCTTAAAAATTAACTGATCATGAAGATTTCATATAATTGGCTGAAACAATATTTAGACATTGATTTGCCGATAGATAAACTCTCGGAACTGCTTACGGATTGCGGCCTCGAAGTGGAAGGCCTCGAAAAATGGGAGTCCGTAAAAGGTGGTTTGCAGGGAATTGTGATAGGGGAAGTGAAAACCTGCGAACGTCATCCAAACGCTGACAGATTGAGTGTTACTATGGTTGATGTAGGCAATGGGACATTTCTCCCTATTGTTTGTGGCGCGCCGAATGTGGCTGCCGGGCAAAAGGTTTTGGTGGCAACTGTTGGGACAAAATTGTTTTCAGGGGATGAGGATTTCACCATCAATAAGAGCAAAATCCGCGGGGAGGTTTCCGAAGGGATGATTTGTGCCGAAGACGAGCTTGGGCTGGGTACATCCCATGATGGGATCATGGTGCTGGATGAAAAAGCTGAAGTTGGGAAACCAGCATCCGAATATTTTGATATTGAGGATGATTATGTTTTTGAAATTGGATTGACGCCCAACCGGACCGATGCCATGTCGCATATCGGCGTGGCGCGCGATATCAAAGCCGTTTTGGAAAATATTGATTTTGTCCAGAATAAAAAGGAAAACAGAAAATTGACAATTCCCGATGTAAGTGGTTTTTCAATTGACAATACAGACAGAGATGTGCAAGTGATTGTCGAAAACCCGGAAGCTTGTCCCCGTTACACAGGATTGACCATTACGGGCATCGAAGTAAAGGAATCGCCGGATTGGTTGAAAAACCGTTTGAGTGCAATTGGATTACGCCCCATCAATAATGTGGTGGACATTACTAATTACGTGCTTCACGAAACCGGCCAGCCCCTTCATGCTTTCGACCTTGCAGAAGTGAAAGGGGATAAAATTATTGTGAAGAAAATGCCGGAAGGGACGGTTTTTAAAACCCTCGATGAAGTTGATAGAAAATTAAATGCGAATGATCTGATGATTTGCAATGCAGAAGAAGGGATGTGCATAGGTGGCGTTTTTGGCGGGATTAAATCCGGGGTAACGGAAAACACAACAGGCATCTTTCTGGAAGGTGCCTATTTCGATTCGGTTAATATCCGCAAAACGTCAAAATTCCATGATTTGCAGACAGATTCGTCTTTCCGCTTTGAACGTGGCGTGGATACTGAAATGATAATCTATACTTTGAAAAGGGCTGCCTTACTGATAAAGGAAATTGCAGGGGGGAAAATATCTTCCGAGATAAAAGATGTTGCGGCCAAAACTTTTGAAAGAAAACAAGTAGGAATTAGTTGGAATAATGTTGATCGCTTAATCGGTAAGGTCATCGGCAATGAGGTAATAAAAAATATTTTGGACTCCCTGGAGTTTGAAACTATTTCTGAAGATGAAAACGGATTGGAATTGTTCGTTCCTCTTTACCGTGTGGACGTTACCCGGGAAGCGGATGTGATTGAAGAAATCCTGCGGGTTTATGGTTACAACAATATCGAAATACCAACAAAACAGCATTCGGCCATTGCAAATACAGAGCAACCTGATGTTGAAAAATTGAGGAATACAATTGCCGATTATCTTGCTTCCAATGGCTTTAGCGAAATAATGAACAATTCATTGACGAAAGCATCTTATTATGAGGTGAGCAATGATTTTGATGAAAAGGCAAGTGTGGCGATGCTGAACCCTTTGAGCCAGGACTTGAACGTGATGCGGCAATCCCTTTTGTTTGGCGGACTTGAAGTGGTTTCTTATAATCTGAACCACCGCATTTATGACCAAAGGATTGCGGAATTTGGGAAAGTGTATTCCATTGTCCCCGGTAAGGGAAAAGAAAACGATATCACAAAAAAATACAAGGAAACCAATCATCTTGTGCTTTTTACAACAGGCAGGAAAGAGCCGGAAAGTTGGAATACCACGGATGATAAAACCGATTTCTTTTATTTGAAGGCAATTGCCGGGAATATTTTGAAAAGGCTTGGTGTTTCAATTTCTTCCTTAAAGACAAATGCAATCGAAAAAGAATATGCCAATGACGGATTGCTTTTCTTCCATCAGGACAAGTTATTATTGGAAATGGGGAAATTCTCCCGCAAAATGCTGGGTATTTTTGATATTAGGCAAGATGTTTTTTATGCCGATATCAATTGGGACTTGTTCATTGCATTGGCGATGAAGAATAAAACCAGTTACAAAAAGGTCTCGAAATTCCCGGCTGTCAGGAGGGATTTGGCTTTGCTTATCAACAAACAAACACAATTTGAGGAGATTGAAAAAATTGCCTTTGGAACGGAGAAAAAACTTCTGAAGAAGGTCAATCTGTTTGATGTGTATGAAGGGAAAAATATCGAGGAAGGCAAGAAATCCTATGCAGTGAGTTTTATATTGCAGGATGAAGAAAAAACCCTCACCGATAAAGTAATCGATAAAACAATGAGGAAGTTGATGGGCGCATATCAACATAAACTGAACGCAACAATCCGATAAGCACAGTTTTATTGTGAAAAGGAATTTCCCTATGCGATTTGAAAAAAGAAAAGTGAAAAACTAAATGACAAATTATAAATTTCAAGTTTCAAATAAAATTCGAATTTTGGAATTCCAAATCACAAAGATGTTTCAATTATTGTTTTTTTGGAATTGATATTTTATTTGTTTTTTACTTTATTGTGTTTTGGGATTTATAAAAAAACTTCTTATGCAAAGGCTTTCATTGGAAGCCTTGAGAGATAGATCAAGTTATTGCAAACCTTAAAAATAGCACAAAAATGGCAAAACAATTTTCAATTACCCCGGCGGGAGAAAAATTTGAAATTCCCCAACAAAACGAATACAATGCAGAATACAGCAGATTGGAAAAACTAGCGAAAGAAGCCCGTGACAAAGGGCAGGAAGTCGTAATTGTCATGGGCCTTGGTTTTGTGGGCATCGTTATGGCGGCCATCGTTGCCGATACCAAAGATAAAAACGGGAAGTATTCGAAGTTCGTGATTGGCTATCAAAGGCCAAGCGTAAGGAGCTATTGGAAAATCCCCCTTGTGAACCGTGGCGAATCCCCTGTGAAGGCCG
>JAJRTT010000124.1 GCA_024278155.1 Bacteroidota bacterium
TCCACCACTTCAAAGACAGTGAACAAGCGTTGTTTTTCCTTTTCCGAATCAACGTACCAGGTAACCAGGCTTGTCGGCCCGCTGTTTTTGCTCTGCATATCGCATAACAAAAATTCATTGAAACGAAAAATGCGGCCCGGCATTTCATTTTGGCCAATTTCAGCCGTGAACACAGGGTTCCCTGTTGCCGAGTAAGCTTTGATGTTAAAATAATTATTGGCCACGAACAACAAATCGCTATGGTGAAGACAATCCGCATTGTGCATCGGGAAAAACGGAACCGGTGCCAGCCCCCACTCCAATTGGTAATCCAACAAACGGTACGACCGAAGGTTGAGCAATTCCGTTCCGGCAATATGCAGTTGCCCATCAGCAGAGCTTAAAGAAGAACCCGCATAATCCCCATCTATGGTAAACTTAACCACAATACTGTCTTTATCGGGATAAAGGGGAGAAACCCCAATCTGCTGTCCTGAAACCTTTGTTAGTATTATAACATCCTCAAGTTCCTTTTCAAGGACATTGATTAAAACCGGCTGGTATTTATTCTTGAAATTCGTGCCGTTGTCAGCTACCACAAGTAAATAATTATTGGGGTTGGCAATCTCTGCCTGACTTAATGGATATTCGGTTTCCATTTCAAACTTTGTGGAGCCCGGATAAAAATAAAATGCTTCGCCTAAGGGCAACAATTCACTATCGACCAAAACCAGTTTCACACTTTCGATGATGGATTTATCAGAAACCTTACAATGAACGGAAATTGTATCTTCAAAACCAAACTCCTGGTTTTCGTGGGGCGAATAAAAAACAACCTCCGGGACCGTGGTTTCCTTTTTCTTGCAGGAAACCAAAAAGGCCAGAAAAAAAACAAATCCAATAAAAACTATTTTTCTATACATTTCTCATCCGTTCGTTTCGTTCATAAAATTAACAAATAATTTCTTTGCTTGATAAGGATTGTGTAATTTTATGCAAAAATTGTGTTGTTATGCTTTATAATCTGAATTTTAACAAAATCCTTTTCCTCGATATCGAAACCGTTCCGATGGTGGAAACCTATGAAGGACTTCCCGAAAGGTTCAAAAACCTTTGGGACAAAAAAGCCGGGCACCTGAAAAAACAAGAGGGCGACACGCCCGAAAAACTTTTTGAACGGGCCGGTATCTATTCCGAGTTTGGAAAGATCGTTTGCATTTCCGTCGGCTTTATAAAAAACAGGGGATTCCGCGTAAAATCATTTTATGGCGATGACGAGAAAACCCTACTCGAAGGGTTTTCCGGCCTCTTGAACAAACATTATCACGACAGGGACAGTTTATTGTGTGCACACAATGGCAAGGAATTCGACTATCCGTACATAGCCCGGCGAATGATCATCAATGGCATGCAGCTTCCAAAGATATTGAACATCGCCGGCAAAAAACCCTGGGAGGTCGCCCACCTCGATACGATGGAACTCTGGAAATTCGGTGATTACAAAAGCTATACTTCCCTTGAACTTTTGGCGGCAATTTTTGGGATACCCACGCCAAAAGGGGATATTGATGGCAGTCAGGTGGCCGGTGTTTATTATAAAGACAAAAATTTGGAACGTATTTCGAAATACTGCCAACAAGATACCTTAACGGTTGCCCAGGTACTTTTGAGCTTTATGGGTAAACCCCAGATCAAAAAGGAAGATGTGATTTATTCTTAGGACAGACGTTCCAGAGCCGGAACGGCCTGGTAGCGTCAGGCAAGGGCCAAAAGCGACAGACAAGAGTCAGCAAACAAAAATCAACAAAAGTAATTATGCGAACACCTAAACATTTTATCATTTTATACATATTCTCTTTTCTTGCACTTACCTCCTGCGAGTACATTCCCAAGGGGGAAAGTTTCAAGGAGGTCAATCCGGATGTGCCGCCACCGGACGTTGTCCTCGATTTGAGTTTCGGACCGGACACTTTATGGATAGAAGACCATCCGTTTACGGTTGCTTACTCGGCTGATGCAGGCGACAACCTTGTTTATGCCATTTTCCTCATGGTGGGACAGGACACTTTGCAGGCCGATTACGACAACAGTGGCCATTTCACGTTCACGCCCGGCACTTTTTATGAAGCAGGTACGCACGACCTCCAAATGGATGTGATCACGAATACCAATACGGGCAGCATGGCCGATGTTGCCGGTTACGAGTATCTGGTTTTTGAGTATCATTGGACACTGATCATTGAAAACGCATGGTGATGAAAAAAACCACAAACATATTTATCGCCCTACTCTTACTCTCTTTTTTTAGTTACGGACAGGATGTCCACTTTGGTATCCAAACGGGTTTTGGTAGTTACAAAATGAAAGACCTCCATGACCTGAACAAATCCCTGGCCGCCCCTTTGCCTTCAGATGATGCAATTGTCAACGACTTGCCGCCCTATGTTTATTTACAGGCAGAAGCCGGTTTGGGCTTCCTTGAAAACCGCTTTTCCATTGGATTCGTGGTCTCCGCCCATTCCACGGGTTCACGGGTTTTTTACAGCGATTATTCGGGCATTTACCGCTTCGACCAGAAAATTTCGGATTACACCCTGGGCTCCATATTCAAAGCAAGGCTGTTCCGGCTTCCAAAATTCGAAATTGACGCATACACCGAATTCGGGTTTTCTACCACCACATTAACAACGGATGAGTATTTCCAGATAGGTTCCGAATTTGTGGAAAGGAAACAAACATACGATTCTTCCCCGGCATACCTCGAACCCGGGATCAGGTTCAATTACCGGATAAAAAAAATGACCTTTGGTCTCAATGCAGGATATGCCGTGGGGATCGGGGACACGTTTACGATTATCGGAAACGAAATCGTCGTCCTCACAAACCCGGTGACAAGGGAACGGATACTTGCCGACTGGACCGGTTTCCGCATTGGGGTTACGGCATCGTTCAAACTATTCACGATAGTGAGCCATCACCCGAGCAAACAATGAAAAATATAAAGATTGTCATATTGCCCCTCTTCCTCCTTTTGGGAGGCTGCAAAACAAACCAGGATTGCATTTGCCCTAATTTATATGAACCGGTTTGTGGTGCCAACGGCAAAACCTACGAAAACGAATGCCTCGCAAAATGCGACGAGATCACTTACATTTCGGGTGAATGCCCGGTTTACGGTATTGGGACAATTCAATATGAAGGGGACACAAGCCAAAACGCTTGCGGTTACTTTATCAACATCCTGAACGAAAAATACAAGCCCCTGGATTTGGCCCCTCAATTTCA
>JAJRTT010000125.1 GCA_024278155.1 Bacteroidota bacterium
ACTGAAAAAAAACTTGAACCATTTAGTTTCCCTTAATGAAACTTTTGTATTTTTGTACCCTAAATGAAAGTTAGGTTAATTAAAAAGCAAACCATTGAAGATTGCATTGAGAAAAATGCTCAAAGTAAGACATCTTTTGAAGTTTGGTTTGTTATTTTGAAACACGCCGATTGGAATGTACCTCTTGACATCATCAAGACTTTCATGGCAGCTGATATTTTGGGAGATGGTTCCGAGAGAGTTGTCTTTAATATCGGTGGAAATAAATACAGAATGATCTGCAAATATCATTTTGGGGCAAATAAAATTCATCTTTTCATCAAGTGGATTGGGACGCATGCTGATTATTCAAAGCTTTGCAATAACAATAAGCAATATGACATTAATACATTTTAAGAAAAACAGGAAAATTGACGGCCATGAAACATCTGAAATACACGATAATAAAAAACAGGGAGCAATACAATAAATATTGTGACATCATGGAGAACTTGGTCTTAAGTGAAAACAAGAGTGTGCAGGATGAAATTGAGTTACTTGATTTACTTATTGAAAAATGGGACAATGAAAACAACTCCCTTATGGCACTAGATCCTATCGAATTGCTAAAAACCTTAATGATCGAAAACAACCTTAAAGCCAAAGACCTGGTTGAAATCCTGGATTTATCGAAAGGAACCGTTTCAAAGATACTTAACTACCAAAAAGGACTATCAAAAGACACTATCAGAAAACTTGCCGGTTATTTCAAAATCAATCAGGAAGCTTTTAACAGACCTTTTAGACTGACCGGTAAAATAAATAGAAATTACAGAAATGCAAGTTTAATGAATACAACGAAAGACATGCAGAATCCTGTGGTGATTTAAAGAACAACATTCCATAGCATAAGCTCTTCGTGAAGGCCGCAAATGAGTGTACGACAAATTGAACTAAATTAATACAAAGGTCATATTCGGATATTTGTTTTTCGTGTGGATTTCGTGTCGTCCCATCGGCAAACCTAAAGCAAGACAGCGATATAATGATTGACCAAATTCGTTCAATAGATAACAAAAGACTAATAAGCAAAATTGGAAACTTACCAGTAGGTTTAATTGAACTGGTTAAAGAAAACATCCAAATAATTATTGATCTGGAATAAACACCATCGCTCCGAACGCTAACATCTACAAAAGCCCACATTGTTAAAAACTTCCCCCATTCTTTTGATTATTAAAACCCAATCCCGGATCGATTTGAAAAATAATCAACTAATTTTGCCCTTTCAAAAATTAATTATGCGCCAATATTTAGATTTATTGCAACATATCCTTGATAAGGGGACAAAGAAGGAAGACCGTACAGGAACGGGGACTATTAGTGTCTTCGGTCATCAGATGCGTTTCGACCTTGCGGAAGGTTTTCCGGTGGTCACCACAAAAAAACTCCATTTGAGATCCATTATCCATGAACTCCTTTGGTTTTTAAAAGGGGACACCAACATCAAATACCTGAAAGACAATAAGGTTTCCATCTGGAATGAATGGGCAGACGAAAACGGGGATTTGGGGCCGGTTTACGGTGCGCAATGGCGGAATTGGAACGGTGATGGGATCGATCAGGTTTCCGAAGTTATTCATCAGATAAAAAACAACCCCGATAGCAGGAGGATGATCGTGGCTGCCTGGAATCCAAGCGTATTGCCCAAATCCGGGCTTTCGTTTTCCGAAAATGTGGCCCGGGGGAAAGCGGCCCTTCCGCCATGCCATGCATGGTTCCAGTTTTATGTGGCCGATGGACGGCTGTCGTGCCAGATGTACCAGCGCAGTTGCGATACCTTTTTGGGCGTGCCGTTCAACATTGCATCCTATGCCTTGCTCACAATGATGATGGCTCAGGTAACGGGTTTGCGGCCCGGCGAGTTCATCCATACCCTTGGCGATGCCCATATTTACCTGAACCATGTGGAGCAAAGCAAATTGCAGTTGACAAGGGAGCCGTACCCATTGCCCATAATGAAACTAAACCCCGATGTGAAAAGCATCTTTGACTTCAAATACGAAGATTTTACCTTGGAAGGCTATCAATCGCACCCACATATCAAAGGGGAGATTTCGGTTTGACTTAGCCCAGTATTTAACTGGAAATCTTCCCTCTCCTAAAAGGAGAGGGTTGGGTTGAGGTAACATACAATTGTTCCAAATACATTGAATTTATAACAAAACCATGACTGAAAACATATCCATCATAGTAGCAGTGGCAAAAAACAATGCCATCGGGAAAGACAATAAACTCCTTTGGCATTTGTCGGAAGATTTAAAACGCTTTAAGCGCCTCACATCCGGGAACCCGGTTATTATGGGAAAGAATACCTATTTCTCATTACCGTTTCGTCCCTTGCCCAAGCGCATGAACATTGTGATCACCGATGTTCCCGGTGAGCAGATCGATAATTGCGCGATGGCCTATTCCATTGAGGATGCAATTTTGAAAATGGACAAGACAAAAGAAAACTTCGTTATTGGCGGGGCTTCCATTTACCGGCAATTCATGGAACATGCCAACAAACTCTATATTACTTGGGTGCACCAGGATTTTGAGGCCGATACCTTTTTCCCGGAGATAGATGAAAAAACCTGGAAAATAGTTTCCAAAGAGGATTTTTTGGAACCCAACGAAAAAAACCCTTATCCTTATTCCTATTATGTTTACGAACGAAGGTCACACTGAGCCTGTCGAAGTGGGGCCTGTCGAAGTGGGGCCTGTCATATAGGACGTCACGCTCAACTTGTCGAAGAGCAGGTTACGCTGAGCTTGTCGAAGCGTTACCGTATTTCCCCACAAAAACCGCATTCCCCGATTTCAACCCAATAACCCGGGTTTCTTCGAAAACCGATTCCAGTTCCTTTCTGAAATTCTTTTTGAAATGGATGTAATCACTGCGTTCAAAAAACTCCAGTATTTTAATAATGAAGTGTGTCTTTCTATTAAAATCATGGATAAGTACATATTTGCCCGCAACCCTTTTCATTTCTTTCAAAAGTTGCATTCGCTTTCTCTTTTTCATTCCATGCAAAACATAGGATGCCGTAACAATATCAAAAGAACCGTCCGGAAAACTTTTTAGGTTTTCCCCATCAATTAACTTGAATTCCAGTTTCGGGTGGTTCCGCTTTGCCTGCTCAAGCATTTTTTTAGAAAAATCAATGCCAACAGCCCTGGAAGGCCTATGCGAATGCAGGGCAACCAACCATGATCCCGTCCCCGTCCCCACATCAAGGATGGATTTGTTTTGTAGGGGGATTTCAGCATTTATGATTTTCGCCACCTTTTTATATTCTTTACCAATAGCCTTGTCTATCAATCCATAGACTGGGGCGATGAGGTCAAAAACAAACTTTGCCCGTTTGTCCTCATCTCTTGAAAAATAGTGTTGCAATCCCATGGGTTTGTTTTTTTTAAAAAATTGGAAACCGGGCGCAAAGGTGCAAAGAAAAAACTAAAAACTAATTTCAATCCAATGGATGTAAGGATTCCAAGCTAGCCCCGACCAATACGCCAAAGTTAGAAACCGGCATGGATGGTAAACTATTTTTATCCCAGGATTAAAGACAAACTGAAACTGCTGCCTGCCACCATGGATTGGTTTCTTTTATTAATCTCCAAAAATAATTCTATGAAAAATATACCGTGTATCTTGCTTTTATGCACTTTGTTGTTTTACGGCTGTTCCAAGGACAGTAATAAAAACAGTGATTTGCCCGATGGGGCTTGCCTGCAATCGGCCATTGACGATGGCTTTGTGTTTTGGTCGGGAAGCCATAAGATGCTATATGGCGGAGAAAACCCCGATTGGCATTTTGATATTACGAAGAGTACCTTGCGCGAATGCCAGTTGCGGTTTGGACTGGGACGTGAGGCGTTCGATGCCTTGATCGATCCGCAATATAAAACCGTACAGGAGGAAGATTTCCGTTATGATGATTCCGACCGGTTTATTATTGTATTGTCGGATGCGGGGCCCAAGGTTTATTCCATAACCTTGCTTACCCATCATGAGGTGATCAACGAAGTAATTGATGGCACTCCGGTAATGGTGGTTTATTGTGTCCTTGCCGATTTGGCAGCAGTTTATAACCGGACTTATTGCGATACCGTGTTTACCTTTGCCTTGTCGGGATACACCTATTCCACACCAGAGGTTTGGGATGGAGTGGACGCATTTGTGTTTTGGGACCGGGAGACGGAGAGTTTATGGTGGCCGCTTTATGACGAAGCCGTTTCGGGGGAAATGTTAGGGACGAACATGGAAAAGTACAAGGGGAATTTATGGTGGGAAATTACCTGGGACGAAATTCTTCGGGATTACCCAGATGCCCTTGTGATGGCAAGCGGGCAGGCCATGGACCCACCAGTTAACTGGCCACAATACGAAAATGTTTCATGTAGGTAGTCCCATATATTTTTTACCTTTACGACCCAAAACAGCACCCCTGGTTTTAATTTCCCGGGGTATGGTGATTTTATCATTATGGAAACAAAGGAAATACCAAAAAGAAGCACTTCCACTATATTGAACCTGGCCGGCCTTATCGTTGTCCTTTCAGGGGTGATGTACGCCTCACCGATTATAAAGCCGCTATTGTTGGCCGTTTTCGTGACCATAGTTTTTGCACAGCCCCTGGCATGGCTTGTTCGCAAAAAAGTACCGCAGGGATTGGCTATTTTAATCGTGATGTTGGGGGGGGTCCTTGTTTTTTTTGGGATAGGACAAGTAATAAGCACATCGTTTTCCAAGTTTTCAAATGACGCAAGCAAATATGCCGCACGTTTGAGTGAAATAGCTTCTTCCCTTGTTCAATGGCTTTCGGGTTTGGGCATGGATTTGTCATCGGAAAAGATAAAAGGGATGTTGGGGGCCGAAAAGATTTTAGGGGTGACCACTAATATGGCCGGTGAGATAGGTAGCCTGATGGGGAATATGGCCATCGTTGTTTTTATTGTTGTTTTTATTTTGCTTGAATTGAACAGCTTTGCCGTAAAGACGATTGCTTTGGTGGATACGCCCGCCGTTTCGCTGCAGCACCTGTCAAGGATCGGGAACAGCATCAGGCATTATCTTGCAATAAAAACCTATATTAGCCTTATGACCGGTTTTCTTATCTGGATCGGCCTTTTGTTTATTGGTGTCGATTATGCGATTTTGTGGGCATTGATTGCTTTCTTGTTGAATTTCATCCCAAATATTGGTTCTTTTATCGCAATGGTCCCGGCTTTTTTATTTGCATTGGTACAACTCGGGTTAGGATCGGCTGCATGGACTTTAGTCGTGTTTATTTCGGTAAATACGATTGCAGGAAGTGTGGTTGAGCCCCGTGTAATGGGCAAGGGCCTTGGGCTTTCCACGCTTGTTGTGTTTATTTCTTTGATATTTTGGGGGTTTTTGTTGGGGACGGTCGGGATGTTCCTTTCTGTTCCGTTGACGATGACTGCCAAAATAATGCTGGAGCAAAGGGAGAACACAAAATGGATCGCCATTTTATTGGGGACCCAAAAAGAAGCCGAAGTCATCATTGAAAGGAGAAAATATACCGAAGCCGATAAATTTGCCGATGTGGAAGATGAACTCAATGAATATGAAGGTAGGGATTAGCACCCAATCTTTAAAATTTTGTTTTTTGTCTTTTCTGATTTAACCCGCTTAGGGTTAAAAAGTGCAATTTGCCATGTTTCTTCCATGCAACCCATATCCACCTACAAGCTCCACCCAAACCCGGTATGGAATACATAGTCGGTTTCCTTGCCTGGTTCGGCAGGTTGGTTGTCATAGTTGAGCGTAACACCCAATTTGATATAAAAATCATTGTCAAATGGCATTTTGTATTTCGCATCAAAGTTGAAATCGGAACGCCACCTGCCCGGTTCCGTTATGCCGGGATAGGCAAATATTTTTGTCAAAAGGCTTAAATCGCCAATGTTGAAAAGGTTCAACTCAGTCCCGATAAAGCCTTCCCAGCTCTTTCTGCCAGGGATGGAATCAATTGAGAAATTTTCATCGTTATAGTTGGCCCCAAGGGAAAACCCCCAATAGCTATAATTGGTGTGTACGATATATTTTCCCATGCCCAATTTCCCGGTCGTCCGTAATTGGATGTTTTGTTCGGTGTTCGACAAAAAATCAAGTGATACCAAAGGATACCAGTCTTTAGGGAGAAGATAGTTATATCCAATCCCACCATCGGTCCTTTTGATGTCTTCAATTTCGTCTTGCCTGGCAAACAAAGTGTTGTATGTGGCATTTAATTTCCAGCGCTTATCGATGTACCCAATGTTGCTCCGGGCCGATAACTGTTTGAAATTATTTGCTTTGGCAAGGTCGAGCCCAACATCGAACGAAAAGTAAAGCTGGCTCCAAAAGCCTTGGTCCACATCATTTAGCATTACAATATCGCTATGCTTGGCTTCTATCTGTTGCCCATCACCGGTGGATATGGTTAGCATCCCAGGGCCAGAAGAGTTAATGTGCCCATTGTACCGGCTTCCATCCGATAAAGTGATCAGGAAATAGGTTGCCGTATAAATTTCTTTTATCCCGTCCCATTCAATTGTGAAATCATTGTCGCTATAA
>JAJRTT010000013.1 GCA_024278155.1 Bacteroidota bacterium
AGTGGGAAAACCACGATTGGAAAAATATTGGCCAAGAAACTTGGTTATGGGTTTATCGACCTTGACGATATGATCGAAAGGAAATACAAAATCGATGTCAGTGGTATTTTCAGGAAATATGACGAGAAGTCATTTCGGAAAATCGAACATGACAGCCTTTTGTCCACCTTCCTTTCTTCGGATACGGTTATTGCAACGGGAGGGGGCACACCTTGTTTTTTTGACAATATGGAGTTGATGAACAAAAACGGGACAACGGTTTACATTGAGTTGGGTATTTTGTCGTTGTTCCGGCGCATTAGCGGTTCCAGAAGACCAAGGCCTTTAGTGGAAGGGAAATCACCGGATGAACTAAAACGGTATATACAGGTTCATTTAAAAAAACGCCTCCCCTATTATTCAAAGGCATTGATAACAATCAAAGGGGAAGATTTCAATCCAGGTAGATTAATCGAAAAAATAAAAAACCTTCAAACATTAAACTTATGAAATCATACAGAAAGGAACTTTGGTTCCAAACCCACAGCAGAAGACAATTGATCAACATCACCCCTGACGTGCAAGTGTGCATCCATGAAAGCGGTGTACAGGAAGGGCTGTGCCTGGTAAATGCCATGCACATTACGGCCAGTGTTTTTATCAATGACGATGAAAGCGGCCTGCACCACGATTATGAAACGTGGCTGGAAAAACTTGCCCCGGAAAAACCTTATTCCCAATACCGCCACAATGGCTTTGAGGACAATGCCGATGCACACCTGAAACGTACCGTTATGGGAAGGGAAGTGGTTTGTGCCATCACCAAAGGCCAATTGGATTTTGGCCCCTGGGAACAAATATTCTATGGCGAATTTGATGGAAAAAGGAGAAAACGGGTTTTGGTGAAAATCATTGGGGAGTAAAAGAAAGGTTCAGATCTTTAATGCTTCAAGGGGACAATGCGAGAATGATTCAATGATTCAAGGTGACAATGTTTTAATGGCACTTCTTTTTAACAAACTGCCCGATTGCAACCTGTCGTGACCCTGTCGCACAGGCTTACTTCGACACAACAGTTCAATTATTTCCTTTCCAGCAACATCACGTTTTCCACATGTTGGGTATGCGGGAACATGTCCACCGGCTGGATTTTCAAAACATTGTAGGATTCGGATAAGATGGCAGCGTCCCTTGCCTGCGTGGCCGGGTTACAACTCACATATACTATCTTTTTTGGGGCGGCTTTCAAAATCTGCCTTACGACTTTCCCGTGCATACCTGCCCTTGGGGGATCGGTTATGATTACATCAGGGTTTCCATGCCCGCCAATAAATTCATCGTCCAACACCTTCAACATATCACCCACGTAAAAATCAGTATTTTCAATATTGTTGATCCTGGAGTTCTCCTTTGCGTCCTCAATGGCCATTCCCACAGATTCGATCCCAATCACCTTTTTGGCCTTTCAGGCCACAAAATTGGCAATGGTCCCTGTTCCTGTATATAAATCGTAAACAATTTCATCCCCCTGTAAATCGGCAAACTCCCTTGCTACCTTATATAACTCATAGGCTTGTTTTGAATTCGTTTGATAAAAAGACTTGGGGCCGATTTTAAATTTCAAGCCCTCCATCTCTTCCATAATATATGCCTTGCCCTTGAACAGCTCCACATCCAAATCGTAGACCGTATCGTTTGTTTTGGGGTTCACAACATACATAAGGGAAGTTATTTCTGGGAATTTATCAGCAAGATGGTTCAAAACCCCATCGACCTTTTCCTTGTCATCCTCCCTCACGACCAAAATCACCATCCATTCCACAATCGAGGTATTTCGGATTATCAGGTTGCGCAAAAAGCCGGTCCGTTTTTTTACATCATAGAACTCCAGCTTGTTTTCATCAGCATATTTTTTAACGGCAAGCCGGATGTCATTGGAAGGATTGGGCTGTAAATAACAATTCTCGATATCCAGGATCCGGTCCCACATTTTGGGGATATGGAAACCCAATCCGTTCATGTTCCTGTCGGCAAAATCAATATCTTTTGAAAACTCGGTCAACCAACGCATATTGGAGAACGTATATTCCAGTTTGTTGCGATAAAAATAATCTTCTGCCGAGCCGAGGATGGGTCGGATTTCGGGCACTTCTATTTTTCCGATCCGCCTTAATCCTTCCACCACCTGCTTTTCCTTGAAATACAATTGATCGGCATATTTCATGTTCTGCCACTTGCACCCACCACAAACACCAAAATGCACACACTTTGGCTCAGTCCTTCTTTCCGAATACTTGTGGATATGGGTTGCTTTCCCCTCCAGAAAAGATTTCTTTTTCCTGATAAGTTGCACATCGGCCACATCACCGGGAACAACATAAGGGACAAAAACCACTTTTTCATTGTATTTCCCAACAGCCTTGCCTTCTGCGGCGGCATCAATAAATTCCATTTCCTTTACCAACGGCAAAGGGCGCTTCTTTCTACCCATGTTTTTTTAATTTGATGCAAAAGTAAATATTTTAAGTTCATAGATAATTTCAGTAAATAATCAGGGTTTAAAAAAATCAATGTATATTTACGACCCTTAAACAAATCATTAACAAAAAACTTATATCATGGAAAATCAGGACACAAACATTTCTCAAGTAGAACAAAAAACCGTAACCTATG
Organism: Bacteroidota bacterium; assembly: GCA_024278155.1. Taxonomy (GTDB): domain Bacteria; phylum Bacteroidota; class Bacteroidia; order Bacteroidales; family JAADJA01; genus JAADJA01. The sequence continues at coordinate 2,653 of JAJRTT010000013.1, forward strand.
CCGGTTTCTGGTGGCGTTTCCTTGCTATCATTATCGATGGGATTGCTGTAGGAATTGTACAACAAATCATTATCATGCCATTCATTGGCTTAATGGGTATTTCAATTTTCAATGCAAGCCAAAACGGAGGTATGATGGGTGAAGAGAGTGCCCTTCTTATGATGGCAGCTATAATACCTATGATTGGATTGTCATTTTTCATAAACTGGCTTTATTTTGCATTTATGGAATCTTCTAAATTGCGCGGGACACTTGGGAAGATGGCACTGAGTATCCGCGTGACCGACATGAACGGCGACAGGATTTCATTTGCACGGGCCACCGGAAGGCATTTTGGAAAAATCTTATCGGGAATGATATTTATGATTGGATACATCATGGCAGGCTTTACCGCAAAAAAACAAGCACTGCACGATATGTTGGCCGGTTGCCTTGTGATCAAAGAATAGAGGGTTGTCGGATGTCGGATGTCCGGTGTCGGATGTCGGATGTCGGATGAATTGTGAGCATACAACGATCTATAATATCCAAACAATGAAAATCCTACCGATTGAAGAAATCAGGAAGGCAGATGCCTATACCATAGAGCATGAACCCATTTCCGATATCGACCTGATGGAAAGGGCCGCAACGGAATTACATGACTGGATCCTGGCCAAAACATCCCCCGGAAAACCGGTCAAGATATTTTGTGGATTGGGCAATAATGGAGGCGATGGCTTTGCCCTTGGGAGGATGCTGTCTGTTTCGGGTTTTCAGGTAACGGTTTTTGTCATAAAATATTCCGATAAGATGTCGGATAGTTGCCGGATCAATTATGAACGGGTTGGGGAAATTAAAGGAGTTCAGCTAATTGAGATTAAGATAGGGGATCCCTTGCCCAAAATTTCAAATGATAATTTAATAATCGATGCTATTTTCGGATCGGGACTTACACGGCCTGTCACCGGGTTTATTGCAGAAGTTATTGAGCATATCAACAAAAGCGATGCAATAACGGTTTCCATTGATGCACCTTCCGGTTTTTTCTGTGATAGCTCGAACAAGGAAAACACCGGGTCAATCGTTAAAGCCGATTACACATTGAGTTTCCAGTTCCCAAAACTGGGTTTCCTTTTTCCCGAAAACGACATTTTGGTCGGACAATGGGCCGTTCTTCCCATTGGGCTTCACCCCGGGTTTATTGAAAAGCTTAAAGTTGATAATTTCTTTGTCCGTGCAAGGGATTGCAGGCCATTGCTAAAAATCAGATCAAAATTCTCCCATAAAGGGACATTTGGACATGGATTATTGATTGCAGGTGGATATGGGAAAATGGGGGCTGCAGTGCTTGCTGCAAAAGCAGGATTGAAATCCGGGGCCGGGTTGATTACGGCCCACATTCCCGAAAAAGGGAATACGATTATCCAAACGGCCGTCCCCGAAGCCATGGTCAGCATCGATCCTGACCCAAAGTATTTCAGCGAAGTGCCAAAGCTTGCAAAATACAATGCCATTGCCGTTGGCCCCGGGATTGGTACCGGTAAGGAAACTGAGAAAGCCTTGAAAACATTGATTCAA
>JAJRTT010000126.1 GCA_024278155.1 Bacteroidota bacterium
AAAACACCCCGATCCCAAATTCTCAAGTGCCCTTGAATATGAACTGGACGAAGTAAACATGACGGTAAACCAGATTAGCCGCTTTAGGCACGACCCGGATGTTTTGGGATATGTGATGGGGAACGTGCAATGTAAGCCCGATGGTTCAAAAGTGGTGGGGTGGGGCTCGGCATATAACAGTATCACAGAATTTGATTCGCTTGGGGAAATTGCGTACGAAATGGAATTTGAGGCCTTTAGTTACCGGTCTTATCGTTTCCCCTGGAAAACGGATTATTTTGTGACCGACAGCGATTCACTGGATTTTGGGGATGTTTACTATCTCGATTCATTGGAACAGGAAGTCCTGATAATGAACAAGGCCGGATACGATATCAATATCACAAGTATTTATAATACGGACAGTGTTTTTTATTCCACGGAAGAGTTTCCGGTATTGGTCCCTGACGGGGATTCAGTAACGCTTAAGATTGTTTTTGCCCCTGATACCATTGGCGATTATTCAAGGTTGATAACCATAAATTCCGATATCAATACGGATACCTTGATCCAGCGGGTTGCACAACAGATGGTATTAAAGGGAAAGGGTTCCCTCGATCAAAGTGGCATAGATGAATCACTTGGGCTAAAGGCCAGGGTTTACCCCTCGCCGGTAAATGATATGCTCACGGTTGAGGTTTTGGACAATGATCCTGAAACCAGTTTGAGATTGTACGATATTTCAGGGAAACTTTTTTATTCTTCAACAGTCCCCGAGGATGGGAAAATTGTCATAGATATGAACACTTACAAGCCTGGTTTGTATTTTGTTCAACTTAAAGCAACCCTATCGGGCAAATCGGGTTATTATAAAACAATTAAAAATTGATGGTTTATGCGTAATTTCCCCCCCATCCTGTTTATGGTATTTTCCATGGCCTTGTTTTCGCAAAACATTGTTATCAATGAGTTTTGTGCCAAAAACAACAATGTGGCAACGGATGGGGACTTCAACCAGTTTGTCGATTGGATAGAGTTGCACAATACCGGATCGTCCAGTTTCGATATTTCCGGGTTTTACCTCACGGATGACACACTCAAAAAAACGAAGTGGCAGTTCCCCCCGAATTCAAGTATAGCTGCAAATGGGTATCTGCTTGTTTGGGCCGATAAAAAAGATACGGTCATTTCCCAATTTCATGTGAATTTCAAACTGGGTTCAAAAAACGAATGGGTCGCACTTTACGATACCGATACGGTTTTGGTCGATGCCATTGAATATCCCGATCAAATGGCCGATATATCATTCGGGAAAGCCGTGAACGGCCATGCTTATTTTTCGCCACCTTCGCCAGGTGCTGCGAACAACAGTACAGCGTACCCCACATCTGAAAGGGAAAGCCTGCCTGTTTTTTCATTGCCTTCCGGTTTTTATATTTCGAATACTGAATTGGTGATTTCCGATATCCCGGCGGGCAGCATGGTTCGTTTTACCACCGATGGGAGTTATCCCGGTGAAAATTCGGAGGTTTATTCCAGTCCCATAACCCTTACCGGGAATACCGTGGTTAGGGCCAAAACCTACGGTGGCCTTTTGCCGGGAAAAGAGGTTTCTGCTTCTTATTTTATCGACAACAGCAAACAGCTCCCACTCGTGTCCTTGATCATAAGCCCCGATTTTTTGTGGAGCGACAGTATCGGGATTTTTAACGATCTGGAAATTGTGAAAAGAATAGAGTGGGAGAGGGCTTCAAAGCTCCAGTATTTCAAGGGCAATGCCCTGGAATTTGAAACAAACAACAACATACGGCTTTTTGGTTCCACGGCATACGAGATCCCGCAAAAATCCTTTGCCGTTTTTGCGAACAGCACCATTCATCATCAGATATTCGAAGGGAAAAAGCTTTCCGATTTTGATGCCTTCGTCATGCGGAGTTCCAGCGACGACTGGTATATGACCATGTTCAGGGATGGTTTCGTGCAATCCATTGTCCCGCAAAAACTGAATATTGATTATCAGGCTTACCAGCCAACGGTGCTTTATATCAATGGGGAATATTATGGGATTTTTAACCTGCGCGAAAAATACAACGAAGATTATTTGAAGAATGTGCACGAAGTTGACAAGGACAGCATTGATTTGCTGAAATTGAATTATTGGGGCATGAACGTGGAAGTGATTGCAGGTTCGGACGAAAAATATTTTGAAATGCTCTCTTATCTGAACAACAACGATATGACCGATAATGCCATTTTTGCCGGTGTGTCCGATTATTTGGATATCGATAATTACACCGAATATATCATCATGCAGATATATGTTGGCAACAGAAGCTATAAACACAATATCAAAGCATGGAGGGAGAACAATATTGCGGATGGTTTCAAGTGGTGGCTGTTCGATATGGACCGTGCGTACATGGATTCGTGGAGACAAATATTCCTGATGGTTTATGATGCAGACCCCGTTTTGAAGAAGTTGTTGGAAAACACGGATTACCGTAACCATTTTCTGCAACAGACCTGTTCGCATATCAATGTCTCTTTCCGCAAAAGCTATGTCGATAAGCTGATCGACAGCCTGCAAGGCCGTATTGAAACCGAAATGCCATTGCATATCGAAAAGTGGGGCCCGGAAGGAGGTGTCCAGTCCATGGGAGATTGGTATGCCGCAATCCAGGTAATGACCGATTTTGCCAGCGAGCGAAAGGATACGCTTTTGTACAGGCTCGACAGTATTTTTGGTTTATCGGGCCAGGTTTCCGTTCATCTGAAAAAGACAAGCCCGCAGGGTGGCGATGTTTATTTCGAGGATGTGCTGATTCCCTATAATGATTCTGTCCATACTTATTTCAAGGACATTCCCGTGCATTTGGTCGCAAAGCCCAGGCTTGGTTATCATTTTGTGGATTGGGAAAACATCTCAACAAACGACAGCATTGCTTATACGTTTGGTTCCGACCAGACAATCACCGCAAGGTTTGAAGCCGATTGCGGTTTAACTCTTCCTATTTCAGACGATGCCATTTTGCTGAAAGATTGCTCTCCCTATCATTTTGAAAACGATATTACCATCGAAGCCGGGGCGACCTTGTACTGTGAGCCGGGCGTGGAAATCTATTTTGCCGAAGATGTTGGGTTCACGGTTTTGGGTGACCTTGATTTTTCGGGAACAGAAAATGATCCCATAATCATTCAGGGCGAAGAAGGTGTTTATTGGAAATACATTAAGTCCTCCAACGGGAATATCCATTTAAAATATGTGGACGTTTATTCGGGCAAAAAAGCAATTCAGTTTGGATCGGCAGGAGATTTATTGGTCGAGAACTGTAATTTTTACGAGTCCGATATGGACAACAGCGACCTGATTTCCTGTGAAGGTTCCCAGGTTATATTTACCGACAATACCTTTTATGGCAATCCCGCAAATACGAAAAAGGACGGTATTGATTGTGGCAGCCTTGTGTCTGGCGAATTTACCGGAAATGTTTTTTATGACATTACCGATGATTGCATCGATATCGGGAACAATTCATCAAACGTATTTATCGGACGAAATGAAATGTACGATTGCCAGAGCATGGGGGTTTCGATAGGTGAAAGTACGGTAGCCACCATTAGAAGGAATATTATTGTACGTTGCCAGGGCGGTATCCAGGTCCACACGGACGGTATTGTTGCCATAATCAACAATACCCTTTTTGATAATGAAATCGGGATAAAGTGCTATCATTACGATGCAACCCCCAATTCGGGCGGAACGGCAAACGTTGTCAATACGGTTATTTCGCAATGCCTTGAGGATTATGCATTGCAACCCAATTCACAAATTGACATTGCCTATTCCCTGTCGGATAAAACATTGCTTCCCGGGCTTGGTAATATTCAGGATAATCCAACTTTCGTAAATTCCACGGCAGATGATTTTCATCTCCTGGCAAATTCGCCTTGCATTGATTCGGGCGATATTTTAAGCCCTCCCGACCCGGACGGGACAAGGGCTGATTTGGGCGCATTGTTTTTTAACCAGAGCAATTTTATCCCTGAGACCGACAAAACTATTTCGGTTTTCCCCAATCCGTTCAATAATAAATTCACGATAAAGCTCGACAGCAGTTCAAAGATTGGCCAAATTAATATTTACAATCTACTGGGTGAAATGATTTACACAAGGAGCGACATTAATGAAGATACCTACATTGTTGAAACGAAAACAAGGGGATTGCTTTTGATCTTGGTTTCTGACAATAAAGGGAACACCTACAACATCAAATTAATTTCAAACTAATATGTTCAGGAACATTGCCGTCATATTGTTTTTATTTGGGTTCAATATGGGCTTTGCGCAGGATGTGGTGATAAATGAAATTATGTCGTCCAATGTAAATACCATTGCGGATGATTTTGGGGAATATCCCGATTGGGTCGAAATTTATAATAATTCATCCCAGGACATCAATATTGGCCAATGGTTTTTGTCAGATGACGAAAACGACCTTGATAAATGGATGTTCCCTGATACCACTATCCTCCCCGGGCATTTTCTTCTTGTGTTTTGCAGTGGAAGGGATACTTTGTCGGGTTATTTGCATTCCCGCTTCAAAATAAGCTCATTGGGGGAAGAAATCATTCTGTGCAACGAAAATGAAATTATAGTCGATGAATTCGAGCCTGTGGAATTGGCCAATGATATCTCGTTTGGCAGGATGACGGATGGCAACCCCGAAAAAAACCGTTTTTATGTATCAAGCCCCGGCTATTCCAACAGCAATAATTTTGAACTGGCCGAAATATCCTTTTCGCATGATGCCGGTTTTTATGACAATATTGATTTGGAACTGCAATCAGCGAGTACCGAAGGGCAAATCTATTATACCCTCAACAGCAATGAACCACGGCCCGGTTCCCCGGGAACATTTTTATATGAAAGCATTTTGTCGTTGAGCGGGGCACAAAACAGCCCGGCCATTTATTCCTATATCCCCACCACACCACAAGATAATAGCGGTTATTATGAATGGCAAATGCCCCAGGGCGATATCGAAAAACATATGGTGGTCAGGGCACGGGTATTTTCAGGTGACCAGGCTTTGTGCAATGTTTATTCAAATACCTACTTTCTCGGGGATGATATAATGGAACGGTTTTCTTTGCCGGTTTTGTCCATTGTTGCCGATAGCATTTCCCTGTTTGATTATGATACCGGGATTTATGTCCCCGGAAAATACCACATCGAAGGTGTTGTTAAATCAGGGAATTACAGCGAAAGGGGGGATGCCTGGGAACGCAAAGGCACGATCGAGTATTTCTCCGAAACGGGGGAATTGCTTTTGGAGCAGGATTTGGGGATACGCCTGCACGGCAATATCACAAGGGCGGCCCCGCAAAAAGGCATTCAGTTTTTCCCAAGGAGCAGTTACGATGGAAATGGCAGGATGGGCTTTCCGTTTTTTGAAGAGCTCCCCTTTGATTCCTATAAAAGGATAATCGCAAGGTCGGTATATTCGGCACACAACTATAGTATTGTCCGTGACGAAATTGCACAGGACATTGCCAAAAACCTGAATGTACATTACCAGCAATGGCAGCCCGTGGTTGTTTTTGTAAATGGGGAATATTGGGGAATACAGGTTTTGAGGGAAAAACAAAACGAGTATTACCTGGAACAGCATTTTAATATTGACCCCGATAATGTGGATGTTATCGGCTTGTGGGGAGTGGCCGAAAACGGGGATCTGGAAGAGCATGACAACCTGGAGTATTTTATCGAAAACAATGATTTGTCAGTTCCTGAAAATTATGAGGAAATAAAGGAGATGATTGATGTTCCGGCCTATATAGATTATTATATTGCCGAAATATTTTTTACAAACAGTGATTGGCCGGGCAATAACTACCTGAAATGGCGCGAAAAGGGCGAAGGCAATAAGTGGGGGTGGTTTCTGTTCGACCTTGATGCTTCCATGAAGTATGTTGGTTTTAATGGCTTGACGCATGCGGCTGGTGATAGCCTGAATGGGTTCAACCCGGAATGGTCCACAAGGTTGTTCAAGGCCATGCTACAAAGCGAAGAATTCGAGGACCGGTTTGTGTCCCGCTTTGTTTATGTGATGAACAACGACTTTAACCCGGAGGTAAGCGTGCCCGTTGTTGACAAGTGGGAAGCTTTGATCGAAAATGAAATCGGGAATACCTCATCGAGATGGGGGATGCCCTACAATATCTGGGCCTGGAGGGATTCGCTGGAAAGCATCAGGCAGTTCCTGACGTATCGTTCCTGTTATCAAAAATCACATCTTGAAGAATATTTCGGCATAGACAGCCTTGATGTCCCATGCGTGAATCTTATCCCGGACGATACGGTCGAGGTTTTAATGAAAGTATTCCCGAACCCCGCAAGAAATACCGTATATCTTTCTTCAAGTCAAAGATTTCAATCCTGGGAGATTTATGATATGGCCGGTGTTTTTGTAAAGAGGGGAAAAGGCCGCGACCACCTCCACGATGAAATTGATATTTCCGATATGTCAAGGGGGATATATACTTTGATCGTTCATACAGGGGGAAACTACAGTGCCTTGAAAATTATCAAGATAAACTAAAACCTAAAATAAATAAAAGGGTTGAAGCCAGACGAAACCATAGAGCTATACGAAAGGAAAAATAAAACAATAGCTAACAGGAACATTATCAGGTGGCTTTTCCCTGAAAGCTTTTCTTTGTAAAACACAAAGTTTTCCATTTTCCGGCCAAAACCAAAAAGGGTGATAAACGAAAAAATGAAGGCGATTGCCAAAACCCATATGAATTTTTCATTGGGATGGAACAGCAAATGATTTGTTTTAATCGTGAACATCGCCTTAAAATAATAAGTAATCTGCTCGAAAGAAGCCGCCCTGAATATTACCCAACCGATTATAGTAATGAAAAAGGTAATTATGATACTCGGGTATTTACCTATTTTACTGTAAAACCTCAGCAGGAACAACCTGTCGAGGATCAGGAACAAACCATGGAAAGCGCCCCACATCACAAAGTTCCATGCCGCACCGTGCCACAAGCCCGAAAGGAGGAAAACCAGCCATAGGTTGAAATACATCCGGGATTTGCTCACCCGGTTTCCGCCAAGCGGGATGTAGAGGTAATCGCGCATCCATTCACCAAGTGTGATATGCCAGCGCCTCCAAAATTCGGTGATACTTTGTGAAATATAAGGGTTGTTAAAGTTTTCAGGGAACTGGAAGCCCATCATTTTCCCCAACCCAATGGCCATATCGGAATATCCGCTAAAATCGAAATAAATCTGGAAAGTATATGCCAAGACCCCTACCCATGCCGCCTGAGTTGTTAATTGTATTTCTGTCATCGAAAACACATCATCGGCCATGGACCCAAGCACATTGGCAATAAGCAATTTTTTTGACAGGCCGATGACAAACCTGTACAAGCCGAGCAATTTATTGTCGATTGTTTCAAATTCCCGCCTGTCGTTAATTTGGTCGGCGATTGTGATATACCTCACGATGGGGCCGGCGATCAATTGGGGGAACAACAGGATGTACATTAGGTAGTCACTGATGTTTTTCAAGGGAGGGCTAACTTTCCGGTAAACATCCACGGAATATGTAACCGCCTGGAAAATAAAAAAAGAAATGCCCACGGGAAGGGCCACCTGCACCCAATTGATTTCGCCCATATTAAAACTATGGAGCAAATGGTTTACATTGTCGATAAAGAAATTGACATATTTAAAATAGACGAGCAAGCCGATTTTTAAAATTACCGATAGTCCAAGAAGCTGTTTCCGTAGCTTTTCGTTTGTTGAGGAATAGATTTTTTTAACAATGTAAAAGTCAATGGCAATTGTGGCCACGACCACAAAAATGAATTTAGGGGCGCCCCAGGCATAAAAAACAATACTGGTTAGCAATATCCAATAATTCCTGAGCTTATGGGGCAGGAGGTTATATACCAGCAAAAATGCGGGAAGGAACCAGGCTAAGAAAACGACACTGCTAAAAACCATTGTTTATTCTATTGCGACTTCGTAAATAATATCTTCCATATAGCCTGACCTGGCGTTGGAACTTGACGGAAAAACAAAACCTGTGTTTATCGCATTGTTGTAATCCAAGTGAATTACACCATTGGCGTAATTCTCAATTTCAATGGTTGTTTTGTCCCTGCTACATGAACCCAAGTCCAATATTCCCAAAACCAAAAAGGTGGTTATTTGTCGTTTTCCAACATCCATTGTGCATCAAGTTTTATTTGTTTTTCAACATCATTATTGTTTTTTGCTGCTTTAACCTTTACTGAATTCAGCCATTTGGGCTCAGCCTTTATTTTGTTGATGTAATAATCAATGTCCCTTTTGCTATTTGTTTCGTCATTCAGAAGAAAAATGGCTTCTCTCTTAAGTTGAACATGAATGTCCAATCCATTTTTTTTTGCCTTTTCCGTTATTCTGCGGAACCACTCAGCATTTGCCTTTATTTCATCTTCTTTTTTTTTGATTTGCACATTGTATCCTCTCTCCATAAAATAGGCATCAAGGATTTTCTGGTCACGAAGGGTATTTTGGTTTTTCCGGGCTTTTTGCTTTATGTCTTCCAACCAAGCCGAATTGTTTTCCATTTCATGGATATAGTCGAATACCGATTTTCCAATCGGGCTATTGGTATCCTGTGAAAGTATGTATTCCACATCCTTCTCTATTGTTTCACTTACCGGGATACCCTGGCTTTCTGCCTTGTTTATCAACCAAAAGAAATAATCGTTGTCTGTTTGGATGGAGGCCTGTTTATCATATGTTTTTTTCCAAAGGATGCCCGGGAAATAAATATCGAACAATTTATCAATGAGCAACCAGTCGATATTGTGCATGAAGCGTGAAGTGACCATCATCAATACAATGTCCTTGCCTTCTATTTCTTTCTGCAAGTCCAGGCTGCCCGCTTCGGTTTTTTTTGTGTACATATCGGGATAGACCCAATGGGCATAGTACCAGAAAGCGTTGTTCGCAAACAACTTCCCCGTAAAATCGTAATTGTAGATATTGAAATAATAACTGTCCCCCGAAACCAACATCCTGGGCTTTTGTTTGTTTGGGTTGTCCTCGTAGCTTAAATGGGGATAGGCCATTTCCCACTGCGGTATTTGGCAAAGGAGATTGATGTTTTTCCCAATGTCGTAATCCGGGTGTTTCGGTGCTTGGGTGAGTTCAATGCTGTCGATATAAACATCGTTCAGTACGATGCCTTGTTTTGCCCCGATGTAATTTAAGATTGTGTCGAGCGCCACGTAGCCTCCGTAGTTTGACCAATGGATACCGCTTTTGGGATAGAGGGGATAGCGTGTGGTCTCTTTGATGGAAAGGAAGTATTTGTTTAAATCAATGAATTCAATACCGATTTCATTTGACCTTTTGGCAATGTAGGTGTAATTGTTTTGGGGGTATCGGCATTGCCAATAGTAATCCGGGATTTTCCCTTCATAAAAATCAGCTTTGTTGGGCGCCAAAATAAAAACGAGTTCGGTCCCCAGGTTTTTCAAGGTATCCTGGACCATTTTAAGTTTATGCAGTTTAACATCAATAAAATCTTCCCCCACAAAAGTACGCCCTGTCCATGCATCCAAGTACCATTCGTCGAACAAGATATTGTCTTTCCCGACAACTGCTTTATCGGAATGTGCCAGGTGGAAAAAGGAATAGTCGATCTGGTTTCGCAA